>NZ_AP023189.1:6642500-6826062 GCF_012767755.2 Pseudomonas tohonis | reverse complement strand
TGACACGGATATCCCCCAAAAGGAAAGGAGTACGACGCGAAAAAACAGGCGTCATTGTAGCTGCCGGGGAAAAAGTTATCCACATGAAGAGCGCCATTTCACCAAGGAAAATCAAGACGTTATTGGATATCTACGTGCCATCGCCGAGACGCGGGAACTTTGTGGATAACCACGCAACAACCCTCTGGACAACCGCCCCCTGGACCCGGTGTATAACCTGCCTGTGGGCAACTCGGGCGTTCATCCCCAGGTTGTACCCAGCCGACGCACAGGCCGATCACCGCTTCCAGACAGCCTTATCCTTTGGTCAAGGTCAGGGCTCACTAGGCTTGGCCCGGCTTTTCCACAGGCCTGGACCTGCCCAAGAGTTATAAACAAAACGAGTTTTTCTTAAGTACTCTTTCCTTTCTTACATATTTTGATCGGAAGAGTTGGTTGGAAATTGACCTGCCCGCGCTGTTTCTCTAGAATCCCCGGTCTCTTTAAACGGGGGCCACTTCCGGCCCGTTGTGATCAACCAGGTAAAGCATCATGAAACGCACTTTCCAACCCAGCACCATCAAGCGCGCTCGTGTACACGGTTTCCGTGCCCGCATGGCTACCAAGAACGGCCGTGCAGTCCTGTCGCGTCGTCGCGCCAAGGGCCGCAAGCGCCTGACCGTCTGATTCACCCGGAACAGGTGGTGAGTCGAGGCTTCGGCCGGGAAAAGCGTCTGCTGGTTCCCCGGCAATTCAAGGCAGTCTTCGACTCCCCTACCGGCAAGGTTCCCGGCAAGAACGTCCTGCTGCTCGCGCGCGACAACGCTCTGGATCATCCCCGCCTCGGTTTGGTGATCGGCAAGAAGAGCGTCAAGCTTTCGGTCGAACGCAATCGCCTCAAACGCCAGATCAGAGAGTCCTTCCGTCACAACCTCGAGTTGCTGGCTGGCTGGGACATCGTGATCGTGGCGAAAAAAGGCCTGGGCGATCTGGAGAACGAAGAGCTGAGTCATCAGTTCGGCAAGCTCTGGAAACGCCTCGCCCGCAGCCGGCCTCGCCCTGAATCCACGACCGAATCAGGGGTGGCCGACAGTCCCCATGCGTAAACTGGCCCTCGTTCCGATCCAGTTCTACCGCTATGCCATCAGCCCGCTGATGGCCAGCCACTGTCGCTTCTATCCCAGCTGTTCCTGCTACGCGCTTGAGGCCATCGAGAACCATGGTCTCCTGCGCGGTGGCTGGCTGGCCGCACGTCGGCTCGGCCGCTGCCACCCCTGGAATCCCGGTGGCTACGACCCGGTTCCGCCCGTAAAAACCTCCCAATCCCCTTCGATGGCCGAGTAATCATGGATATTCAACGCTCGATCCTGATCGTCGCCCTGGCAATCGTGTCCTACCTGATGGTTCTCCAGTGGAACCAGGACTACGGCCAGGCCGCCCTGCCGACCGCCAGCGCACCCGCCGCCAATACCGCGACGCTGCCTGACACCGCAACGCCGGCACAGCAAGCAGCCAATGACGACGTCCCGACCGCCGCCAACACCGAGCACAGCGCACCTGCCGCTGCCCAGGTGGCGCCGAGCAACGAGCTGATCCGCGTCGAAACCGACGTGCTCAACCTGGCCATCGACCCCAACGGCGGCGACATCGTCCAGCTGACCCTGCCGAAGTTCCCGCGCCGCCAGGATCGTCCCGACGTTCCGTTCCAGCTGTTCGACAACGGCAACGAGCGCCTGTACCAGGCCCAGAGCGGCCTGATCGGCACCAACGGTCCCGACGCTCGCAGCAGTGGCCGCCCGCTCTACAGCGCTGCCCAGCGCCAATACAAGCTGGCTGACGGCCAGGATCAGCTGGTGGTCGAACTGACCTTCAGCGAAAACGGCGTCAACTATGTCAAGCGCTTCACCCTGACCCGCGGCAAGTACGACCTCCAGGTCGCCTACCGCATCGACAACCAGAGCGCCCAGGCCTGGAACGGCAGCATGTACGCGCAGCTCAAGCGCGACGGCAGCGCCGACCCGTCCTCCAGCACCGCCACCGGCGTATCGACCTACCTCGGCGCCGCCGTCTGGACCCCCAGCGAGCCCTACAAGAAGATCTCCATCAAGGACATCGACAAGCAGGACGAGAAGCGCCGCGAGGGCAACCCCGACGCCTGGTTCAAGGAAAGCGTGAGCGGTGGTTGGGTCGCCTGGCTGCAGCACTACTTCGTAACCGCCTGGGTCGCCGACAAGGGCCAGACCAACGTCATCCAGACCCGCAAGGATCCGAAAGGCAACTACATCGTCGGCTTCGTCGGTTCCAGCCTGAGCGTCCCCGCCGGGGCCCAGGGCGAAGCGTCGGCCACCCTGTACGCGGGCCCGAAGGTGCAGAACCACCTGAAGGAGCTTTCCCCGGGTCTGGAACTGACCGTCGACTACGGTTTCCTGTGGTTCATCGCCCAGCCGATCTTCTGGCTGCTGCAACATATCCACAGCATCCTCGGCAACTGGGGCTGGTCGATCATCGTCCTCACCGTACTGATCAAGCTCGCCTTCTTCCCGCTCTCGGCCGCCAGCTACAAGTCCATGGCCCGCATGCGCGCCGTGTCGCCCAAGCTGCAGGCCCTGAAGGAGCAGTTCGGTGACGATCGCCAGAAGATGTCCCAGGCGATGATGGAGCTGTACAAGAAGGAGAAGATCAACCCGCTCGGCGGCTGCCTGCCGATCCTCGTGCAGATGCCGGTGTTCCTCGCCCTCTACTGGGTACTCCTGGAAAGCGTCGAGATGCGCCAGGCACCGTGGATGTTCTGGATCACCGACCTGTCGATCAAGGACCCGTTCTTCATCCTGCCGATCATCATGGGCGCCACCATGTTCATCCAGCAGCAGCTGAACCCGACGCCGCCGGACCCCATGCAGGCCAAGGTGCTGAAGCTGATGCCGATCATCTTCACCTTCTTCTTCCTCTGGTTCCCCGCCGGCCTGGTGGTGTACTGGGTGGTCAACAACTGCTTGTCCATCGCCCAGCAGTGGTACATTACCCGCCGGATCGAAGCTGCGAGCAAGGCGGCGGCCTGACCGCCCACCTTCGCCAACGCTTGAAAAGACGCCCCCTCTGTGGGGCGTCTTGCTATCCGCCCCACGCAGATCGAGGTTCACGCCATGAACGCCCCCCGTGAAACCATCGCCGCCGTCGCCACCGCCCAGGGTCGTGGCGGCGTCGGCATCGTCCGGGTCTCGGGCCCGCAGGCATCGCATATCGCCCAGGCCGTGGCCGGGCGCCAGCTCAAGCCCCGCTACGCCCACTACGGCCCCTTCCACGATGCCAGCGGCGCGACCCTGGACGAAGGGCTGGCGCTCTACTTCCCCGGGCCCAACTCCTTCACCGGAGAAGACGTACTCGAGCTCCAGGGCCACGGCGGCCCGGTGGTACTCGACCTGCTGCTGCGCCGCTGCCTGGAACTCGGCGCCCGCCAGGCACGCCCGGGTGAGTTCAGCGAGCGCGCCTTCCTCAACGACAAGCTCGACCTGGCCCAGGCCGAAGCCATCGCCGACCTGATCGAGGCCAGCTCCGAACAGGCCGCCCGCAACGCGCTGCGCTCGCTGCAGGGCGAGTTCTCCCGGCGGGTCCATGCCCTGACCGAGAAACTGATCCAGCTGCGCATCTACGTGGAAGCCGCCATCGATTTCCCGGAAGAGGAAATCGATTTTCTCGCCGACGGCCATGTACTCGGGCTGCTCGACGGTGTGCGCGAAAACTTATCCACAGTCCTGCGCGAGGCCGGGCAGGGCGCATTGCTGCGCGAAGGCATGACCGTGGTCATCGCCGGGCGACCGAACGCCGGCAAGTCCAGCCTGCTCAACGCACTCGCCGGGCGCGAGGCGGCCATCGTCACCGACATCGCCGGTACCACCCGGGACGTGTTGCGCGAACATATCCACATCGATGGCATGCCACTGCATGTGGTGGACACCGCCGGCCTTCGGGACACCGAAGACCACGTGGAAAAGATCGGCGTGGAGCGGGCCCTCAAGGCGATCGCGGAAGCGGATCGCGTGCTGCTGGTGGTCGATGCCACATCCGCCGAAAGCGCCGATCCGTTCGCGCTGTGGCCGGAATTCCTCGACAGTCGACCGGATCCGGCCAAGGTGACCCTCATCCGCAACAAGGCGGACCTCTCCGGCGACACCATCGACCTGCAAAGCAGTGCCGACGGCCACGTGACCCTGAGTCTCTCGGCCCGCTCTGGCGATGGCCTGGAGCTGCTGCGCGAGCACCTCAAGGCCTGCATGGGCTACGAGCAGACTGCGGAAAGCAGCTTCAGTGCACGCCGGCGCCACCTGGAAGCACTGCGCCAGGCCAGCGCCCACCTGGAACACGGACGCAATCAGCTCACGGCGGCCGGGGCCGGTGAACTGCTGGCGGAGGATCTGCGCCACGCGCAGCAGGCCCTTGGAGAAATCACCGGAGCCTTCAGCTCGGACGATCTGCTCGGGCGGATCTTCTCGAGCTTCTGCATCGGCAAATAGCCGCAACTGCGCCAGGCACAGCCACCTCCGGGTGGCTTTTTTATGGCGCATTGACTTATACACGGCAAAATAAACCCTGTGCATAACCATGCCTGAACCCAGTCCATAAGCTTGAGGATAACGGGGGGCATAACAGCCCTGTGGGTAAGTCAGTGTTTCATCCACAGGACCTCCACGGCTTACCCGGAGGAAACGGTCAGGTTCGACACAGGCTTATCATCGCCTGCAGCGCTCGTGGATATTGGGCTTGAGGTAGTTATCCACAAAATTCGTCCACACCATTCATATAAACAATGAACAAGCTCTATAAGAATTCTTTCTCTCTTATCTTCTATTAGTCCGAAGCCTGGGAAACGAAAGCGGTCGGATAGATGAAGAGAGGGACTCCTCCGAGTGGTTGGCTATTTTTTGTGCAGAAGGCTTCATTCACCGAGGGGAAGTCCCTATACTTGCCGCCTTCCCTGATTACCCATCTACAGAACAGGCACGAGGTGCGTGGTGGATTTCCCTTCCCGTTTTGACGTGATCGTTATCGGCGGCGGCCATGCCGGCACCGAGGCTGCCCTGGCGGCCGCGCGCATGGGGGTCAAGACCCTGCTGCTGACGCACAACGTCGAGACACTCGGCCAGATGAGCTGCAACCCCGCGATCGGGGGCATCGGCAAGAGTCATCTGGTCAAGGAGATCGATGCGCTCGGCGGTGCCATGGCCGTCGCCACCGACCTCGGCGGTATCCAGTTCCGCGTATTGAACAGCCGCAAGGGACCGGCGGTGCGTGCCACCCGTGCACAGGCCGACCGCGTTCTGTACAAGGCCGCTATCCGCGAGATCCTCGAGAACCAGCCGAACCTGTGGATATTCCAGCAGGCATGCGACGACCTAATTGTGGAAAACGATCAGGTGAAAGGCGTCGTCACCCAGATGGGCCTGCGCTTCCACGCGGAATCCGTGGTGTTGACCACAGGAACCTTCCTCGGCGGACTTATCCACATCGGCCTGCAGAATTATTCAGGCGGTCGTGCCGGCGATCCGCCGTCCATCGCCCTGGCCAAACGCCTTCGCGAGCTGCCCCTGCGCGTCGGACGCCTGAAGACCGGCACGCCGCCGCGCATAGATGGCCGTTCGGTGGACTTCTCGGTCATGACCGAGCAGCCCGGCGACACGCCGATCCCGGTGATGTCCTTCCTCGGCAGCAAGGAGCAGCACCCGCGCCAGGTCAGTTGCTGGATCACCCACACCAACGCACGCACCCACGAGATCATCGCCAGCAACCTGGATCGCTCGCCGATGTACTCCGGAGTGATCGAAGGCGTCGGTCCGCGCTACTGCCCGTCGATCGAGGACAAGATCCATCGCTTCGCCGACAAGGACAGCCACCAGGTGTTCCTGGAGCCCGAGGGCCTGACCACCCACGAGCTGTACCCGAACGGTATCTCCACCTCGCTGCCGTTCGACGTTCAGCTGGACATCGTCCGCTCCATCCGTGGCATGGAGAACGCCCATATCGTGCGCCCCGGGTACGCCATCGAATACGACTACTTCGACCCGCGCGACCTCAAGTACAGCCTGGAGACCAAGGTCATCGGCGGCCTGTTCTTCGCCGGTCAGATCAACGGCACCACCGGCTACGAAGAAGCCGGTGCCCAGGGCCTGCTCGCCGGCGCCAACGCCGCGCTGCGCGCCCAGGGCAAGGAAGCCTGGTGCCCACGTCGCGACGAGGCCTACATCGGCGTACTGGTCGACGACCTGATCACCCTGGGCACCCAGGAGCCCTACCGCATGTTCACATCGCGCGCCGAGTACCGGCTGATCCTGCGCGAAGACAACGCGGACCTGCGCCTCACCGAGAAGGGCCGCGAGCTCGGCTTGGTCGATGATCGTCGCTGGAGCGCGTTCGAGGCGAAGCGCGAGGGCATCGCCCTCGAAGAGCAACGCCTGAAGAGCACCTGGGTACGTCCGGGCACGCCCCAGGGCGATGCCATCGCCGAGCGCTTCGGCACGCCGCTGACCCATGAGTACAACCTGCTCAACCTGCTGAGCCGCCCGGAGATCGACTACGCCGGCCTGGTGGAAGTGACCGGCCAGGGTGCGCAGGACCCGCAGGTTGCCGAGCAGGTCGAGATCAAGACCAAGTACGCCGGCTACATCGATCGCCAGCAGGATGAGATCGCCCGCCTGCGCGCCAGCGAGGACACCCGGCTGCCGGCTGACCTCGACTACGCCACCATCTCCGGCCTGTCCAAGGAGATCCAGCACAAGCTGGGCCTCAGCCGTCCGGAAACGCTGGGCCAGGCTTCGCGCATCCCCGGTGTCACCCCGGCGGCCATCTCGCTGCTGATGATCCACCTGAAAAAGCGCGGCGCCGGTCGCCAACTGGAGCAGAGCGCCTGATGTCGCAGGTCACCTCCCGCCACGCCGACGAACTGTCCCGTGGTGCGCAGCAACTCGCAGTCGAAATTTCCGCCAACCAGCAGGAACTGCTGCTGGCCTACCTGGCGCTGCTGATCAAGTGGAACAAGGCCTATAACCTGACCGCGGTGCGCGACCCGGACGAGATGGTCTCGCGCCACCTGCTCGACAGCCTCAGCGTCGTGCCCCATGTGGCCGCGCTGGGCGACCACTGGCTGGACGTCGGCAGCGGTGGCGGCATGCCTGGCATTCCGCTGGCCATCCTGTTCCCGGATCGGCGCTTCACCCTGCTCGACTCCAACGGCAAGAAGACCCGCTTCCTCACCCAGGTGAAGCTGGAGCTCAAGCTGGCCAACCTCGAAGTTATCCACAGTCGGGTCGAGGCCGTTCAGCCCGAGCGCCCCTTCGCCGGCATCATTTCCCGCGCCTTCAGCTCGCTGGAGGACTTCGCCAACTGGACCCGTCACCTGGGCGATGGCGACACCCGCTGGCTGGCGATGAAGGGCGTGCACCCCAGCGACGAGCTGGTCGCACTGCCGGAAGACTTCCGCCTTGAAGCCGAGCACGCCCTGGCGGTTCCCGGTTGCCAAGGCCAGCGCCATCTGCTGATACTGCGCCGCACGGAATAAGGGGGAAAGGCAGCCATGGCCAAGGTATTCGCGATCGCCAACCAGAAAGGTGGAGTGGGCAAGACCACCACCTGCATCAACCTGGCCGCCTCGCTGGTCGCGACCAAGCGCCGCGTGCTGCTGATCGACCTCGACCCCCAGGGCAACGCGACCATGGGCAGCGGCATCGACAAGCACGCCCTGGAGAACTCGATCTACGACGTGCTGATCGGCGAGTGCGACCTGGCCGAGGCCATGCAGTTCTCCGAGCACGGCGGCTACCAGCTGCTGCCGGCGAACCGCGACCTGACCGCCGCCGAAGTCGCCCTGCTGGAAATGAAGATGAAGGAGAGCCGGCTGCGCTATGCGCTGGCGCCGATCCGCGAGAACTACGACTACATCCTCATCGACTGCCCGCCGTCGCTGAACATGCTGACCATCAACGCCCTGGTCGCCGCCGACGGCGTGATCATCCCCATGCAGTGCGAGTACTACGCGCTCGAAGGGTTGTCGGATCTGGTCAACAGCATCCAGCGCATCGGCCAGCTGCTCAACCCGAGCCTGAAGATCGAAGGCCTGCTGCGCACCATGTACGACCCGCGCATCAGCCTCACCAACGATGTCACCGCCCAGCTCAAGGAGCATTTCGGCGACAAGCTGTACGACGCCGTCATCCCTCGTAACGTCCGCCTCGCCGAGGCCCCCAGCTTCGGCATGCCGGCGCTGGTCTACGACAAGCAATCCCGTGGCGCCATCGCCTACCTGGCGCTGGCCGGCGAGCTGGTTCGCCGCCAGCGTGCGAACGCCAAAACCGCTACCGCATAAGGAAACCGCATGGCAGCGAAAAAAAGAGGTCTGGGCCGCGGCCTGGACGCCCTGCTGGGCGGAACTACCCCCACCGTCCTGCAGGAGGAGGCCGCCAAGGCCGATACTCGCGAGCTGCAGAACCTCCCCCTGGAACTGATCCAGCGTGGCAAGTACCAACCCCGTCGTGACATGGACCCCACCGCCCTCGAGGAGCTGGCCCAGTCCATTCGCGCCCAGGGCGTCATGCAACCCATCGTGGTGCGCCCCATCGACGGCGGGCGCTTCGAGATCATCGCCGGTGAACGTCGCTGGCGTGCCAGCCACCAGGCCGGCCTGGACCGCATCCCCGCCCTGGTGCGCGAGGTGCCGGACGAAGCCGCCATCGCCATGGCGCTGATCGAGAACATCCAGCGCGAGGACCTCAACCCGATCGAGGAAGCCGTCGCCCTGCAGCGACTGCAGCAGGAATTCCAGCTGACCCAGCAGCAGGTCGCCGAGGCGGTCGGCAAATCGCGCGTGACCATCACCAACCTGCTGCGCCTGATCGCCCTCCCCGAGGAGATCAAGACCCTGCTTTCCCATGGCGATCTGGAAATGGGCCATGCCCGTGCATTGCTCGGATTGCCGGCCGAACAGCAGGTTGAAGGGGCGCGACATGTTGTCGCACGAGGCCTGACCGTGCGCCAAACCGAGGCACTGGTACGCCAGTGGCTGAGCAGCAAGGACAAAGCTGTCGAACCGGTCAAGGCCGATCCGGACATCAGTCGCCTCGAACAGCGCCTCGCTGAGCGGTTGGGCGCTCCGGTGCAGATCAAGCACGGCCAGAAGGGCAAGGGCCAACTGGTCATCCGCTACAACTCCCTCGATGAGTTGCAGGGCGTTCTGGCCCACATCCGTTGAAACATTTGGCCATGTAGCGCGCGGTCGGAATTCACTACCCGGCAGTTGAACAGGGGGTATTCCGCCCCTATACTCTGCGCGCAATTTTGTCGGCACAAACTATGCCAAGTTATTGATTCGAGGCGCCGACTCAGAGGACCCGCTGCGATGGATATACGCACGCAAAACCGCCTGCCCTTCCATCGCCTTCCGGTATTCCCGGTACTGCTGGCCCAACTGGTCGTGTTGCTGCTAGCCGCTGTCGTTCTCTGGCAGTGGCGCGATGGCGTAGCGGGATATTCTGGTCTGTGCGGTGGCCTGGTCGCCTGGGTGCCGAACATGTACTTCGCCCACAAGGCGTTCCGTTTCAGCGGGGCGCGGGCGGCTCAGGCGATAGTCCGGTCTTTCTATGCCGGCGAGATGGGCAAGATGATTCTGACGGCGGTGCTGTTCGCACTGACGTTCGCAGGCGTGAAACCCCTGGATGCACCGGCGGTATTCGGTGTCTTCCTGCTGACCCAGGCGGTCAGCTGGTTCGCTCCCCTGCTGATGAGAACAAGATTTTCGAAACCTTAGGGCGTTTGAGGCAAACATGGCAGAGCAAACCGCTTCGGGCTATATCCAGCACCACCTGCAAAACCTGACTTTCGGTAAACTGCCGTCCGGCGAATGGGGCTTCGCCCACACTGCCGAGCAAGCCAAGGAAATGGGCTTCTGGGCTTTCCACGTGGACACCCTGGGCTGGTCCATCGCCGTCGGCCTGCTGTTCGTGATCCTCTTCCGCCTGGCTGCCAAGAAGGCCACCTCCGGCATCCCCGGCGGCCTGCAGAACCTGGTCGAAGTCATGGTCGACTTCGTCGACGGCAGCGTGAAGGACACCTTCCACGGCCGTAACCCGCTGATCGCCCCGCTGGCGCTGACCATCTTCGTCTGGATCTTCCTGATGAACGCCATCGACCTGGTGCCGGTGGACTGGATTCCGGTCCTGGCTGCCAAGATCAGCGGTAATGAGCACCTGTTCTTCCGCGCCGTACCGACCACCGACCCGAACGCCACCCTGGGCATGGCCCTGTCGGTCTTCGCGCTGATCATCTTCTACAGCATCAAGGTCAAGGGCATCGGCGGCTTCATCGGCGAGCTGACCCTGCACCCCTTCGGCAGCAAGAACATCTTCGTTCAGATCCTGCTGATCCCGGTGAACTTCCTGCTCGAGTTCGTGACCCTGGTGGCCAAGCCGATCTCCCTGGCCCTGCGTCTGTTCGGCAACATGTACGCCGGCGAGCTGGTGTTCATCCTGATCGCCGTTATGTTCGGCGCCGGCATGATCCTGCTGAGCGGCCTGGGTATCGCACTGCAGTGGGCGTGGGCCGTGTTCCACATCCTGATCATCACCCTGCAGGCCTTCATCTTCATGATGCTGACCATCGTCTACCTGTCGATGGCACACGAAGACAACCATTAAGAACGCAGCTCGCACCTGATGTCCTTCTCCCACGGGAGAAGGTGCCCGAAGGGCGGATGAGGGTGCGAGGTTCGAGATGGTCCCGCGTCGGTCGACGCGGGAAGCCCGGAAGGGCAGCTGGAAACTAGTCGATTTCGTTTTACCGCTTCACTTAAACCTTAACCAACACGACATAAAGTCGGGAGGAAAAATGGAAACTGTAGTAGGTCTCACTGCGATCGCCGTTGCTCTGCTGATTGGCCTGGGTGCCCTGGGTACCGCTATCGGCTTCGGTCTGCTGGGTGGCAAGTTCCTGGAAGGCGCTGCTCGCCAGCCGGAAATGGTCCCGATGCTGCAGGTCAAAATGTTCATCGTCGCCGGCCTGCTGGACGCCGTGACCATGATCGGCGTTGGTATCGCTCTGTTCTTCACCTTCGCTAATCCGTTCATTGCTCAGGTAGCCCAATAATCCTCTTCGCAGAGGATTGGACTGACAACGAACGAGCGAGGTGTTGGCGTGAACATTAATGCAACCCTGATCGGCCAGTCCGTCGCGTTCTTCATCTTCGTACTGTTCTGCATGAAGTTCGTGTGGCCTCCGGTCATCACGGCACTGCGCGACCGTCAGAAGAAGATCGCCGACGGCCTGGACGCTGCCAATCGCGCGGCTCGTGACCTGGAGCTGGCCCACGAAAAAGTGGCCCAGCAACTGCGCGAAGCCAAGGCCCAGGCAGCTGAAATCATTGAGCAGGCCAAGAAACGCGGTACCCAGATCGTCGACGAAGCTCGCGATCAGGCCCGTGTGGAAGGCGAGCGACTGAAGTCGCAGGCTCAGGCCGAGATCGAGCAGGAACTGAACAGCGTCAAAGACGCGCTGCGCGCCCAACTGGGTAGCCTGGCCGTCGGCGGTGCCGAGAAGATCCTGGGTGCCACTATCGATCAAAACGCGCACGCGGAGCTGGTTAACAAACTGGCCGCCGAAATCTAAGCGAGGGCGATCATGGCAGAACTGACCACGCTGGCCCGACCTTACGCCAAGGCTGCTTTCGAGTACGCCCAGGCCCATCAGCAGCTGGCCGCCTGGTCGGCCATGCTAGGCCTGGCCGCTGCGGTGTCCCAGGACACCACCATGCAGCAAGTGCTCAAAGCCCCGCGTCTGACGAGCGAAGAAAAAGCCAACACCTTTGTCGAGGTGGTTGGTGACAAGTTCGATGCATCGGCGAGTAATTTCGTCCACATCCTGTCCGAGAACAGCCGCCTCGTGCTGCTGCCGGAGATCGCCAACCTGTTCGAGCTGTACAAGGCCGAGCAGGAGAAGTCGATCGATGTGGAAGTCACCAGTGCCTTCGCATTGAACACTGAACAGCAAGACAAACTCGCCAAGGTTCTCAGCGCACGGCTCAGCCGGGAAGTGCGTCTGCACGCCGCGGAGGATGCCAGCCTTATAGGCGGTGTCGTCATCCGCGCCGGCGACCTGGTTATCGATGGCTCGGTTCGCGGCAAGCTCGCGAAACTGGCCGAAGCGTTGAAATCTTGAGTTTGAAGGGGCAGCAGAGCAATGCAGCAACTCAATCCTTCCGAAATTAGTGAAATCATCAAGGGGCGCATCGAGAAACTCGACGTGTCCTCTCAAGCCCGTAACGAAGGCACCATCGTCAGCGTGTCCGACGGTATCGTGCGTATCCATGGTCTGGCCGACGCTATGTACGGCGAGATGATCGAGTTCCCCGGTGGCGTCTATGGTATGGCGCTGAACCTGGAACAAGACTCCGTGGGTGCCGTGGTCCTCGGCAGCTACCTGACCCTCGCCGAAGGCATGAGCGCCAAGTGCACCGGTCGCATCCTGGAAGTCCCGGTCGGTCCGGAACTGCTGGGCCGCGTGGTCGATGCCCTGGGCAACCCGATCGATGGCAAAGGCCCTCTGAACAACGTCGCCACCGACGCTGTCGAGAAGGTCGCGCCGGGCGTGATCTGGCGTAAGTCGGTCGACCAGCCGGTACAGACCGGCTACAAGTCCGTCGACGCCATGATCCCGGTAGGCCGTGGCCAGCGCGAGCTGATCATCGGTGACCGTCAGATCGGCAAGACCGCCCTCGCGGTCGACGCCATCATCAACCAGAAGAACAGCGGCATCCGCTGCGTCTACGTTGCCATCGGTCAGAAGCAATCGACCATCGCCAACGTGGTTCGCAAGCTGGAAGAGAACGGCGCCCTGGCCAACACCATCGTGGTGGCTGCCTCGGCTTCCGAATCCGCTGCGCTGCAGTTCATCGCACCGTACGCCGGCTGCACCATGGGCGAGTACTTCCGCGACCGCGGCGAAGACGCGCTGATCGTTTATGACGATCTGTCCAAGCAAGCCGTTGCCTACCGCCAGATCTCACTGCTTCTGCGCCGCCCGCCGGGCCGCGAAGCCTACCCGGGCGACGTGTTCTATCTCCACAGCCGTCTGCTGGAGCGCGCTTCCCGCGTTTCCGAAGAGTACGTCGAGAAGTTCACCAATGGCGCCGTGACTGGCAAGACCGGTTCCCTGACCGCTCTGCCGATCATCGAAACCCAGGCCGGTGACGTTTCCGCGTTCGTTCCGACCAACGTGATCTCCATCACCGACGGTCAGATCTTCCTGGAATCCGCCATGTTCAACTCGGGTATCCGTCCGGCCGTCAACGCCGGTATCTCGGTATCCCGCGTCGGTGGCGCAGCCCAGACCAAGATCATCAAGAAGCTGTCCGGTGGCATCCGTACCGCCCTGGCCCAGTACCGTGAGCTGGCGGCTTTCGCCCAGTTCGCCTCTGACCTGGACGAAGCGACCCGCAAGCAGCTGGAACACGGTCAGCGCGTTACCGAGCTGATGAAGCAGAAGCAGTACGCGCCCATGTCGATCGCCGACATGTCGCTGAGCCTGTACGCGGCCGAACGTGGCTTCCTGCAGGACATCGAAGTCGCCAAAGTCGGCGCCTTCGAGCAGGCCCTGATTGCCTACTTCAACCGGGATCACGCCGCTCTGCTGGCGAAGATCAACGAGAAGGGTGACTTCAACGACGAAATCGACGCAGGCCTGAAAGCCGGCATCGAGAAGTTCAAAGCCACCCAAACCTGGTAAGCCGCAGCGGGCGTCGCAAGACGCCCGCCTGCTAACCCGATAGGTGTCAAATGGCAGGCGCAAAAGAGATTCGCAGCAAGATTGCGAGCATCAAAAGCACGCAAAAGATCACCAGCGCCATGGAAAAGGTGGCCGTCAGCAAGATGCGCAGGGCTCAAATGCGCATGGCTGCCAGCCGTCCCTATGCGGAGCGTATCCGTCAGGTGATTGGTCATCTGGCCAACGCCAACCCGGAGTACCGCCATCCGTTCATGATCGAGCGTGAAATCAAGCGCATCGGTTATGTCGTGGTGAGCAGTGACCGTGGTCTGTGCGGTGGCTTGAACACCAACCTGTTCAAGGCCCTGGTCAAGGACATGTCGGCGAACCGCGAGAAGGGCGTGGAGATCGATCTCTGCGTGATCGGCAGCAAAGGTGCGGCATTCTTCCGCAACTTCGGCGGCAACGTCGTCGCAGCCATCAGCCAACTCGGCGAAGAGCCTTCGATCAACGACCTGATCGGCAGCGTCAAGGTGATGCTGGATGCCTACCTGGAAGGTCGTATCGACCGTCTCTCGGTGGTGTCCAACAAGTTCATCAACACCATGACCCAGAAGCCAACCGTGGAGCAGCTGGTTCCGCTGGTGGCAGATGCCGACCAGGATCTCAAGCACCACTGGGACTATCTCTACGAACCCGACGCCAAAGAGCTGCTGGACGGCCTGATGGTGCGCTACGTGGAGTCGCAGGTGTACCAGGCGGTCGTCGAGAACAACGCAGCCGAACAAGCGGCGCGGATGATCGCGATGAAGAACGCCACTGACAACGCCGGTGACCTGATCAGCGAACTTCAGCTGGTCTACAACAAGGCCCGTCAGGCTGCGATCACCCAAGAGATCTCGGAAATCGTCGGCGGCGCTGCCGCGGTTTAAGAACGGTTCAAATATTCAGAGGACCAAATGATGAGTAGCGGACGTATCGTTCAAATCATCGGCGCCGTCATCGACGTGGAATTCCCGCGTGACCAGGTACCGAACGTCTACGAGGCGCTGAAAGTTCAAGGCGCCGAAACCACCCTCGAAGTTCAGCAGCAGCTGGGCGACGGCGTGGTACGTACCATTGCGATGGGTTCGACCGAAGGCCTGAAACGTGGCCTGGACGTCGGCAGCACTGGCAAGGCCATCTCCGTACCGGTGGGCAAAGCGACCCTCGGCCGGATCATGGACGTGCTGGGCAACCCGATCGACGAAGCCGGCCCCATCGGCGAAGAAGAGCAGTGGGAAATCCACCGCCCCGCGCCGTCCTACGCCGAGCAAGCTGGCTCCAACGAGCTGCTGGAAACCGGCATCAAGGTAATCGACCTGGTCTGCCCGTTCGCCAAGGGCGGTAAGGTCGGCCTGTTCGGTGGCGCCGGTGTCGGCAAGACCGTGAACATGATGGAACTGATCCGTAACATCGCCATCGAGCACAGCGGTTATTCCGTGTTCGCCGGTGTGGGTGAGCGTACTCGTGAGGGTAACGACTTCTACCACGAGATGAAGGACTCCAACGTTCTGGACAAAGTGGCCCTGGTATACGGCCAGATGAACGAGCCGCCGGGCAACCGTCTGCGCGTTGCACTGACCGGCCTGACCATGGCCGAGAAGTTCCGTGACGAAGGCCGTGACGTTCTGCTGTTCGTGGACAACATCTACCGCTACACCCTGGCCGGTACCGAAGTATCCGCGCTGCTGGGTCGTATGCCGTCCGCTGTGGGTTACCAGCCGACCCTGGCCGAGGAAATGGGCGTTCTGCAAGAGCGCATCACCTCCACCAAGACCGGTTCGATCACCTCGATCCAGGCCGTATACGTTCCTGCGGACGACCTGACCGACCCGTCCCCGGCGACCACCTTCGCCCACCTGGACGCCACCGTCGTTCTGTCCCGTGACATCGCGTCCCTGGGTATCTACCCGGCCGTTGACCCGCTGGACTCCACCTCTCGCCAGCTCGACCCGCTGGTGATCGGTCAGGACCACTACGACACCGCTCGCGGCGTCCAGTACGTCCTGCAGCGCTACAAGGAACTGAAGGACATCATCGCGATCCTGGGTATGGACGAACTGTCCGAAGCGGACAAGCAGCTCGTATCCCGTGCTCGTAAGATCCAGCGCTTCCTGTCCCAGCCGTTCTTCGTGGCTGAAGTATTCACCGGTTCGCCCGGCAAGTACGTCTCCCTGAAGGACACCATCGCTGGCTTCAAAGGCATCCTCAACGGCGACTACGATCACCTGCCCGAGCAGGCGTTCTACATGGTCGGCGGCATCGAAGAAGCCATCGAGAAAGCGAAGAAACTGTAACCCCCTGGGCGCCCGGCAACGGGCGCTTACGTGAGGCAAGCGTATGGCTATTACTGTCCATTGCGATATCGTCAGCGCCGAAGCGGAGATCTTCTCCGGTCTGGTGGAGATGGTGATTGCGCACGGCAACCTCGGCGATCTGGGTATCGCGCCGGGCCACGCCCCGCTGATCACCGACCTCAAGCCGGGCCCGATCCGCGTGGTGAAGCAGGGTGGCGAGGAGGAGGTGTACTACATCTCCGGTGGTTTCCTCGAAGTTCAGCCGAACATGGTGAAGGTCCTGGCCGACACCGTTCTGCGCGCTGGCGACCTGGACGAAGCGGCTGCTCAGGAGTCCCTCAAGGCTGCTGAGAAGGCCCTGCACGAGCAGGGCGCGGAGTTCGATTACTCCGCTGCTGCTGCTCGTCTGGCCGAGGCTGCGGCACAACTGCGCACCGTCCAGCAGATCCGCAAGAAGTTCGGCGGCTGATCCCGCGCTCTTCATCGCAAGCGAGTAAAAGGGTAGCCTTGGCTACCCTTTTTCTTTTCCGGCTCAGCCGGTTATCCACAGGCTCGGAACCACCCTCCATGTCGCTCGATATCGTCATCCTCGCCGCCGGCCAGGGCACCCGCATGCGCTCGGCCCTGCCCAAGGTCCTCCACCCCGTCGCGGGCAAGCCTATGCTCGGCCACGTCATCGACAGCGCCCGCAAGCTAAAGCCCCAGGGCATCCACGTGGTGATCGGCCACGGCGCCGACAGGGTCAAGGAGCGACTGGCGGCCGACGACCTCGGCTTCGTGATCCAGGAACAGCAGCTGGGAACCGGCCACGCCGTGGCCCAGGCCCTGCCGCAAATCAGCGCCGAGCGCGTGCTGATCCTCTACGGCGACGTGCCGCTGATCGAAGTGGAGACCCTCGAGCGCCTGCTGCAGAAAGTCGGCCCCGAGCAACTGGCGCTGCTCACCGTCGAGCTGGAAGACCCCACCGGCTACGGTCGCATCGTGCGGGACGGGCAGGGCGTGGTGAAGGCCATCGTCGAGCACAAGGACGCCAGCCACGAGCAGCGTGCCATCCGCGAAGGCAACACCGGCATCCTCGCCGTGCCCGGCAAGCGCCTGGCCGACTGGCTGGGGCGCCTCTCCAACGACAACGTCCAGGGCGAGTACTACCTCACCGACGTCATCGCCATGGCGGTCGCCGACGGCCTGGTGGTGGCCACCGAGCAGCCCCTGGACGCCATGGAAGTGCAGGGCGCCAACGACCGCATCCAGCTTTCCGACCTCGAGCGGCACTACCAGAAGCGTGCCGCCCGCCGCCTGATGGCCCAGGGCGTGACCCTGCTGGACCCTGCGCGTTTCGACCTGCGGGGTGAAGCGAGCGTCGGCCGCGACGTGCTGATCGACGTGAACGTGATCCTCGAGGGCCGCGTTGTGATCGAGGACGACGTCCAGATCGGCCCCAACTGCGTGATCAAGGACAGCACCCTGCGCCGCGGCGCCATAGTCAAAGCCAACAGCCACCTGGATGGCGCCGAGCTGGGCGAAGGCGCCGACTGCGGCCCGTTCGCCCGCCTGCGCCCGGGGGCGGTACTGGGTGCCAAGGCCCATGTGGGCAACTTCGTCGAGCTGAAGAACGCCGTGATGGGCGAGGGCGCCAAGGCCGGCCACCTGAGCTACCTGGGCGACGCCGAGATCGGCGCGCGCACCAACATCGGCGCCGGCACCATCACCTGCAACTACGACGGCGCCAACAAGTCCCGCACCGTCATGGGCGAGGATGTCTTCATCGGCTCCAACAGCGCCCTGGTCGCCCCGGTCAGCCTGGGCGACGGCTCCACCACCGGTGCCGGCTCCGTCATCACCCAGGACGTCCCCGCCCACGCCTTGGCCGTGGGTCGCGCGAAGCAGCGCAACATCGAAGGCTGGAAGCGGCCCGTGAAGAAGAAGTGAGCTGTGGATAACCCCGCCTGTGGATAAACGGCAGGCTCTGCAGAAGGCGACCCAGGTCGCCTTCTGTCATTTCCGGGGTTGACTCGGCCAGAGTCATGAGTTTTGATTCGCAGACTTTTCTTTCGAATCGAAACTTACGAGATGTCGAAGCGCAACACACCTCAGCGCCGCCATGCCATCCTCGCCCTGCTCGCCGAACAGGGCGAAGTCAGTGTCGATGCGCTCGCCAAGGGTTTCGCCACCTCGGAAGTCACCATCCGCAAGGATCTTGCCGCCCTGGAAGCCAACGGCCTGCTCCTGCGTCGCTACGGCGGCGCCGTTCCCGTGCCCCAGGAGTTCATGGTCGAGGCCAGCCAGCCGGTGTCCCGGCACAAGCAGGCCATCGCCCGCGCCGCTGCCGCTCGCATCCGTGAACACGCCCGGATCATTGTCGACAGCGGCAGCACCACCGCCGCGCTGATTCCCGAGCTGGGCCATCGCCCCGGCCTGGTGGTGATGACCAACTCACTGAACGTCGCCACGGCCCTGCGTGACCTGGAACAGGAGCCGGTGCTACTGATGACCGGCGGCACCTGGGATCCGCATTCAGAGTCCTTCCAGGGCCAGGTGGCCGAGCAGGTGCTGCGCTCCTACGACTTCGACCAGCTGTTCATCGGTGCCGACGGCATCGACCTGCAGCGCGGCACCACCACCTTCAACGAGCTGCTCGGCCTGTCCCGGGTCATGGCCGAGGTGGCCCGCGAGGTGATCGTCATGGTCGAGGCGGACAAGGTCGGCCGGCGCATCCCCAACCTGGAGCTGCCCTGGAGCAGCGTCCATACCCTGATCACCGACGAGCGCCTGCCCCAGGACGCTCGGCAACAGATAGAGGCGCGGGGCATCACCCTGGTCTGCGCGCCTGTGGATAACTGAGGAGAGAACATCATGTGTGGCATCGTCGGCGCAGTAGCTGAACGGAACATCACCGCCATCCTCGTGGAAGGCCTCAAGAGACTCGAGTACCGCGGCTACGATAGCGCAGGCGTCGCCGTGCTGGACAACGACGGTGGCCTGCAGCGCCGCCGCCGCGTGGGCAAGGTCAGCGAGCTGGAGCAGGCCCTGGTCGAGCAGCCCCTGGCCGGCCGCCTCGGCATCGCTCACACCCGCTGGGCCACCCACGGCGCACCCA
The DNA here is from genome assembly GCF_012767755.2 of Pseudomonas tohonis. Classification (NCBI taxonomy): domain Bacteria; kingdom Pseudomonadati; phylum Pseudomonadota; class Gammaproteobacteria; order Pseudomonadales; family Pseudomonadaceae; genus Pseudomonas; species Pseudomonas tohonis. The sequence goes on along the minus strand of NZ_AP023189.1, from coordinate 6,806,910 downwards.
CCGAGCACAACGCCCATCCGCACTTCTCCGGCGACCTGGCGCTGGTGCACAACGGCATCATCGAGAACCACGAAGCCCTGCGCGCGCGCCTCAAGGGGCTCGGCTACGCATTCACCTCCGACACCGACACCGAAGTCATCGTCCACCTGCTGCACCACACCCTCAAGGAGGCCGGCGACCTGGCCGTCGCCCTCAAGGCCGTCGTCCCGCAGTTGCACGGCGCCTACGGCCTGGCGGTGATCAACCGCGCCCAGCCCGACCGCCTGCTCGCCGCCCGCAGCGGCAGCCCGCTGGTCATTGGCCTGGGCCTGGGTGAGAACTTCCTCGCCTCCGACCAGTTGGCCCTGCGCCAGGTGACCGACCGCTTCATGTACCTGGAGGAGGGCGATATCGCCGAGATCCGCCGCGACAGCGTCCAGGTCTGGGACCAGCAAGGCAACGCGGTGCAACGCGAGGCCGTGCAGTACCACGAAGGCGCCGAGGCCGCCGACAAGGGCGAGTACCGCCACTTCATGCTCAAGGAAATCCACGAGCAGCCCAAGGTCGTGCAACGCACCCTCGAAGGCCGCCTGGGTACCGACCATGTGCTGGTCCAGGCCTTCGGCCCGCAAGCCGCCGAACTGTTCGCCAAGGTGCGCAACGTGCAGATCGTCGCCTGCGGCACCAGCTACCACGCCGGCATGGTCGCCCGTTACTGGCTCGAAGACCTCGCCGGCATCCCCTGCCAGGTCGAAGTGGCCAGCGAGTTCCGCTACCGCAAGGTCGTGGTGCAGCCCGACACCCTGTTCGTGACCATTTCCCAGTCCGGCGAGACCGCCGACACCCTGGCCGCCCTGCGCAATGCCAATGCGCTGGGCTACCTCGCCAGCCTGGCCATCTGCAACGTCGGCACCAGCTCCCTGGTGCGCGAGTCCGACCTCACCCTGCTGACCCTGGCCGGCCCGGAGATCGGCGTCGCCTCCACCAAGGCCTTCACCACCCAGCTGGTGTCCCTGCTGCTGCTGACCCTGAGCCTCGGCCAGGTGCGTGGCAGCCTGGACAAGGCCCGCGAGGCGGAGCTGGTGGAAGCCCTGCGTCGCCTGCCGACCCACCTGGGCGAGGCCCTGGCCATGGACAAGACCGTGGAAAAGGTAGCCGAACTGTTCGCCGAGAAGCACCACACCCTGTTCCTCGGCCGCGGCGCCCAGTACCCGGTGGCGATGGAAGGCGCGCTCAAGCTCAAGGAGATCTCCTACATCCACGCCGAAGCCTACCCGGCCGGTGAGCTCAAGCACGGCCCCCTGGCGCTGGTGGACAGCGACATGCCGGTGGTCACCGTCGCGCCGAACAACGAGCTGGTCGAGAAGCTCAAGTCCAACCTCCAGGAAGTCCGCGCCCGTGGCGGCCAGCTGATCGTCTTCGCCGATCGTGAAGCCGGCATCGACAACGGCGAGGGCACCCACGTGGTGGCCATGCCGCACATCCTCGATACCCTGGCACCGATCCTCTACACCCTGCCGCTGCAGCTGCTGTCCTACTACGTCGCCGTGCTCAAGGGCACCGACGTCGACCAGCCGCGCAACCTGGCCAAGTCCGTCACTGTGGAATGATTCCCGGCTGATGCAGAAGGCCCCCTGGTTTTAGACAATAAAAACTGTCGCTAAACAATAAAAACTGTCGCAGAAGGTGGGGGGCCGACCGGGCTCACCACCTGTTACGAACATCTGCACCCTAGCATCGCTCGTTGGTCAGTCCGTCAATCCCATCTGCAGGATAGCCATGCTTTTGCGTATCCAAAGCGATGAGTCTCTGCGCTCATTTATCGCGCGAAACATATTTCTGAATTGGCATGATCCCGAGATAAAGGCTCTTGATCGCCTAACAAAATTTGCTGTCTGTTCTAATGATGTAAAAGTAATAGCTGCGGCTATGGGGTGGTTTGGTTGTTATGGCTTCAACCGTCTTCTTCACCACCACACCTTCTACCCGAGGTATTCAATTTTTAAAAGCAGCCAAGATATTTCTTATTCACACACAGAATATCGCTTCCAATACCATCATTTCGAGTCGGATCGTGTTTCCGCAGCCTTTTGCCCGGAGTGTGTGAAAGAGGATTTGAACGTCCTCGGTTTTTCATATTGGCGAAGAGCACCCCGCCCAGACATCAAGGTTTGCGCCAAACATAATGTTCATCTAGTGAGCAACTGCCCATTCTGCGGCAGGACCTTTGCCTATAAGGGCCATGGTTTGGAGGTAATGTGGAAGGGCTGCGCTGGCCGTCATCTTAGTGAGATACTATCTGTCAAGAATGAAGACTCCTTAGAGCTAAAAAAGGCAAAATTTTTTAAGGACGTTTTTGATTTCGGTTTTGTTATTCCTATCGAGTCCGCCTTATTAGCAGTGAATGATAAATTCTTGTGTTTAATTTCTTCTTACGGCGAGGTTGGTAAAGGAGTAGCAGAGGAGTTAAGATCTAAGGTAAGGCACGTACTTAAGGTTATAGAGGCACATGCCGCTGAGAACAATGCAATGTTTCTTAGTGAATATTCAGGCTTGGCTTTGGACTCAGTTTTATTTCTTTACGAGAGTTTTAATCATTTTCTGGAGGATGTGAAGCGTTATAGGTATGAGCCTCGCCCGGTATCCTCCCTTTGGTCTACTTATCGGGCTTGGGGTAGCGAGTCCGCTCAATATGTTGAAGAGGATTATGTTCATGGCGTAGGTCACTGGTTGTGCCCGTACCCATCTCCTCTCTCTCAACTTAGCCATAGTAACGACAGATATGATCGCCCGACGCTGTACCCGTGTTGCAATTTTCCATCGCCTCGCCGGAAGGGGCATCAGCTGAGTCCAAGGAGAGTTGGCCCTCCTTTACCAGCGGTTCCGGTGCTGGCCAATCACAAAGATAGCAGCTCAGGAACTTAACCGTTAGCCAGGATCTGGGCGCAGCCAGAGAATCATGAAGCAGTTCGAAAATGTCGTTGCGCAGTTGAATAAATGACGCGTCTCGCATCGGCGCAGATAGGTCGCTTTTCCTTGAACTGGAAGATAGAGATTGTTGGCGAATGACGATTAGTTGGAGTCTCCTCAAAGCGGCGTACACGCCACCCACGTGCTGTAGCCGCTGACGATACTGCGTGTGGCTATTTGTGTGTGTTCAAGGCAGTCCCTAATGCTTCGTGCATCCATATCGGCAATCTGCAGTTCATTAATGTAACCAGTTCGTCAGCACTAAGCGCTCTTTTTATTTTTTCGACGTGATCCGGCTTAGACCCTCCTTTTCCTAAATACAGCAAAGCGCTGATAGCCATGCCAACACGAGTTCCAGGGTGCTGCAAAGTCATTGGTGCGGCATGCACGAGTCTGACTTCGGCATTCCCGACAAACAGAGATCTGCTGGGGCCGCTAGTGTAATAAATTGGGATGAGTGGCATTTGAGTGCTGAGTCCGAATCCTCTGATGGCATTAGCGCCATGGATCTGCAGCGTCCAACTGTTCTGCTTGGCAAGCAGTTTTACCAAGTCCAAAACCGAGGGACGAACCCAGCCGGTGTACGGGCTTCGCTTTGGCCGCATGTAGATGCCGGGATAAACGCGCTCGAGCTCGCCTACGCTTACGAGCCGGGCGCAAGCCTTTGAAATAGCGTTTTTCGTTCCCAAGGCTGCAAAGCGCCTGGTGCTGAAGACCCGCCCTTTGGGCATGCGCCGGACCTGCTGTGCCACGCGATATGAGACCGGAAGTTTAGAATCCATGTGGCGAATCACTATTTCGGTGGCTCCAATGACGAGCTCAGCAAGGTCTGATGCCAGGCAATCACACGTCTTCGAAATTCGTCGTCAGGGGTGTCGCTTTCCAAACATTCCTCTAGCCGCCCCAACGAAAATATCTGATCGGCAGATGGATAGTGCCTGAGAAGACTCTTCGCATAGCTCCGGATATCCTGAGGCAGTTCGGGGCTACGAGTTAGCTCTCTCAGAAATTCTTCAGTTTTGATGATGGCACGGGTTCTTTCATGGGGAAGGGTCAATTAAGCGATCTCCAAATGACAGTTTTCACCTGAAATACCTGACTAACCTGCATGCTTCAAGACATCTACTCCAGTGATGCTCCTATCAGTAAAAGATTAATGCAGCTTGGAAGGCTGGTGGCAGTTCTTTACTTTTTGTAATAGCGCACGTGTGCGCGGGTATTGATTGCGAGATTTTAGACAGATAGATAGCTCGGGTGCTAGCGTATAAATATCCTTGTTGCTAACTTTACTACTTCTAATAGAGCAAGGGTCTTCATTAAGTTTCGTTATAAGAAGAGCTTCTAGTGCCTCGTCCCTTAAGGCCCAGTCAACTTTTGAGTTGTTTCCAGTTCTCCCGGTTGGAAGTCTCTCTGTTTCTTTTAGTAACCAAGACTTATCATTGCGATAAAGCCATGCGTAGAGCTTGGGGTTTTCGGAGCGTACGAGTTTAGCGCTAGAGTTAGGGTGTTTTTTGATCAAGGATTTCCATTCTGACCTATTTTTTAATAGGGTTTTGTTGTGTGTGGATTCTGTCCAAGCTTTTTTAACTAACGCCTCAGATCTGAGAAGTTTATTAACTGTTGATATGGTCAGTTTGAATTCTGAGCAAATAAGTTTTTTTGGAGTACCTTTGCGAAGCCGTCTCAATATTTCAGATCGGGTATGAGGTTTGAGGACTTTCGGTTTAAGTTTTTGCGGTAATGTCTCCGTAGACTCCGCAGATCCTTCAAATTGTAAGTATTGACCTACCCTCCCGAATTGAACAGATTGTTTTTCTGCTTTTTCTGCTTTTTCTGCTTTTTCTGCTTTTTCTGCTTTTTCTGCTTTTTCTGCTTTCGCACGGTCGTAGGCATCAATGAAATCGCGGACTTGTCCGAACAGCCAATTGATCATCACGAGGTGCTTGAGCGGATGACTGTGGCCGCGAGGATTCCTGACAAGATGCTCTATGTAGGTACGAGCCTTTTGCGCAGTATGAGGTAGCGACGTAAGAGAGTGGTAAGGCTGAAGCAATGCAGCATATTTGGCCAGTGATGGCGCTGCCTTCTGTGAAATTGAATTTAGAAAGTCCATTTCTTGAAGAGTGTTGCGATAGACCGAGCTTACAATAAATGGGTCAAAGGATCTGACATTTCCAAGAGCAGCCAAATCAAGAACGGAATTTGATAACTGTAGAAGAGCATGTTGGGTAATGGAATTGAAACCTGCAAAGTCCCATGATGTCAGATCGCCTTTGTCTGGCAAAGTCCAACGAAAGCGCCCAGACCATTGCCTATTATGGATGCTTTCCTGAAGCATCTGCTTATGTATAGGGCAGATGCTTACGCCTGGATATTGATGGCAAAGATGCCAGTAAGAAGTTCCGTGGTTATTAATGTCAGCATCAATACAGGCGTGACATGCTTTTAAAGGATGTTCTGCGCCAAAGCGCCCTGTTACCAGGCCAAGCTTGTATTTAATTGATCCAAGCTGCAATCCCTTCATTATATTTAGGGCTGCCTGGATGTGTTCCTGTGACTGGAACGGACGAAAAAAGGGGAAGATGGTTCTTCGAGAGATAATCACGTCTGGATCACCTAGCACCGCCCGCATCGGGTGTCGGAGCGCGTCCAAACTGTGCGGAAAATCATGAGGTAGTGAATTACCCTCTGACTGGAATAATCCACGAAACGTAGTCATCGCGTCAGGGCTGCCCCAAATCACATGATGACGACTACAAACGCTAAAAAATGTCTCATCCTCCAGCCAATTTAAGGCGACAGTTGGCTGCCAATGTACAGAGCCTTGATCATAGATTCGCATAAGCCGCTCACCTTTCCAAAGCAATGAGGATAGTAGTACGTCTATGCTCTTGAGATAACTTGAGGAGATAAGAAAATTTAGTGTCACTATTTTTTGTTATAAAGTCTACGGTAAACCGTAGACTGTCTAAATTCCTAATTCTCCAAACCACCTAGTAACAGTGTGTTTTTAAAAAAATTGCGTAAAATTGCGTGCAAATCCGCCTCCGGAGGCGGATTTTTTCGCCATTTTTTTGTTGTCAGCCTACTTTTTCCGGCGTTAACATGCCCCGCTCTCACGCGAGATTAGAACTTCTAGGACATATAAAATCCTAGGAATCAGCCACTCTTGTGGGCGACGAGGGGTACGTTGGTTGGTTTGAGAGGAAGAAGTGAATATGTGACATCTAGCCAATCAAGGAGAGCCAAAAGCTAGATAGACAAAGGCCCAAGTGCGACCTTGGGCCTCCGTGGAAACGTCAGATTTGACTGCCTGACCTTTCCATTGTCTATCCGCTCAGTGCGGGGCGTCAAGCCTCGTATGTTCTCGCTCATCCTTAGAAAAGTTTTGATCGTGAATGGCGAGGCTTAAGAATGCCCACCTCGGATAAATGGTTTCGCGCCGTCTATAGCCATTTTTGAAAATGACTAGCGCGTTGAACAGCCCGATGACATTGGAATTTAAGGGATGACCCCTCAGCAGAGATTTGAGCTGATAGTAAGCCGGCAAGGCCGCTTTAGGTGGGGGGAAATCTATACGCCTTCCACACTGGCTGTTACTCGTGAAGCGCCAAAGGGTTCTCGTATAAGTCGGCTGAACAGCCGGAAACTTGGGAGAACGCTACATGTTTTGTCCACCCCTGAGCGAGTGTTCGCTCAGCTCGCGCTTTATCATCCTGAACTTATTGATATTCACGAACAAAAAATGTTGTCGCCCGTAACGACGATTCATCCTTTACATGGTCACCCTTTGACAGTTGGTACATTTCCACCGCCATTGCGTGGAACGCTAGAAATTGCAACGCAGATTGGATTCAAGCATCACGAGATTGTAGTTACTAACTCCAGTGGCGAGCGTAAGAAAGTACCATTTCCCTATCAAGGGGATCTTCTGCTCTTTATGGCTAGCCACACGGGGATGCCTTATGCCGTGAATTGGTCTGTGAAGGATGTAAGAAATGCTTTTTCGGAAAGACGGCTCTCAAGCGCCAAGAGCCCAATTCAGCAGAAGAAAGATAGAGATCATGCTCAACTCAGAGCCAAGCTTGAGTTGGAGTATTACGCTAGCGCAGGAATAAGGACGGTTCAAGTCTCCTTAGATATGATTGATCCGGTAGTCATAGCTAATCTGGATCTACTCTTTAGTATGCACGAACTCTCAGTAACGCACGATTCTACCGTAATGTCGGATTTTAGTTGCTCGCTACAGGAAGCTTTTGCGAATGGGATACCGCTGGCACATGTGGCTCTTCAGTACGGTGCTCGTTGGGGGTGTCGTGATCAGTTTATTGCAGCGATCTATCAGGATATTTGGAGTCGGAAATTATCGATAAATTTCTTCGAGCCAATACTAATAGATCATCCGCTCAAACCATCAGAACAAGACCTACTGTCAGTATATGGCAGCCTGTTCGTGGAGTTTGAAGCATGATGCTAGGAGCGCGAATTGTCGCGCCTCAGGGTTTCAAGTGTTTTGATCAAGGACAAGCTTATCATTTTCTTAATAGCGACTCTGATCGAAACCGAGTCAGGCTTGTCTTGTTTGCCAATGAAAACGAAGATGTGAGTGTAGAGCTTATTACAGTTTCTAGGATTGATTTTGAGGAAGGTCTTGAACAGGGTTTTTTGGTTGAAGACGCGCGAGATGACTACCCGCCGTGGTTAGGACCTATTCAAGGTTATTCTGTCTCTCACTTGGAGCGCCGTAGAATCTCCACGAAGGAAAGTTATAGCCAGAAGGTAGATCGTAGATATATGGCTATTTCGGAGTTGATAGCTAATTATCTGATTGTAATTAGTAGCGATAATCCCAATGCTATTATCAATGCTCACGCCAAGAAATCTATTCCACAGCAGAATGCGAGGAGGCTTAGGCTGTGGTTCTATAGTTATATAGTTTTTGGTTTTAATAAATGGGCGTTAATGCCTCCGCTTCACCGTATTGGCGGCTGGAACCGCGAGGCCCATACGAATTCAAGGAAATTAGGCAGGCCTTCTCCGAAAGGACGAAGTTCTGGGTATCCATGCACTGCTGAAATGAAAGAGAAGATTCTTTCAGGGTTCTTGAGGTTTAGATCGGCGTATGGCAGCCAAGAAAGGCTTTATAGTGATGTATTAACCAAAGAGTTTGGCTGCACCGTCGTAACAAGGGGGGATTCAAAGTCTTTCATTCATCCTGATGGAAAACCTTTTCCTTCGATTACGCAGTTCAAATATTGGGTACGCAAACTTATCAATCCGAAAGCGCTCGCCTATGAGTTAAAAGGGCCCCATATAGCGAGAGCTCAAGCCGGATCAGAGGGTAGCTTTGCTGAGAGCCTGACTAACTTGAATCAGCGTGTAGAGTTCGATGGCTATAATCTCTCTGAAAAGCTTTCAGGTATCACTGAAGGCAGTGCAGTGGATGGATTCTGCGTAGTGCGTGCGGTTTGTGGCCTATCGGGAGCCATACTGGGCATCGGCTTTTCAGAGGGTCGAGAAAACATGGAAGCCTATAGGATGGCCCTGTTTTCAATGGCTATTGATAAGGTGAAGTTTGGCGAATTATTTGGGTTGGTGATAAAGCCTGGTGAGTGGCCGAGTATAGGACTCTCCGGTAGTATCGTTTTCGATAGAGGGCCTGGAGCTGGCTACGACTGCACGTCGGAAATACGCTGGCTTGGAAGTCTTGAGTTAACTCCTTCCTTTTCAGGACAGTCCAAGGCAACTGTGGAGTCGTCTCATCCACGGGATAAGAAGACGCTAGATCAGCCAAGCTATGTTCACAGTAAGTTGAACTTCGTACAGATGGCTCGACGTGAGATCATGCGTGTACTATCTGATAATCATAGCTCTGATGCGGCTATGCGGATGACGGAGGAAATGTTACTGACAGGTTTCAAACCTACACCTCACAATATTTGGTGCTATCTCGATAGTCGCGGTCGAAATAGTGCTATTGGTATGCCATATGATAGAGCTGTTAGGTTATTTCTAACCGAGCATCCTGCTACAATTAAAAAAGATGCCGTATATTTTTATGGTCGTAAATATAGATCTCAGGCGCTAGTAAACACCCGAGTGTTCGATCGTATTGCCAGAAATGGTACAGTTTCTGTTTCTGCATTCGCACTAACGATGTGCGTGCGACATATTTGGGTCGAGGTAGAAGGTTTGCTATACGAATTGGACTTTATTCGTCCTGCAAGTACACCGGAAAGTAGTGTCGATATTTCACTGCATGATCTGAAAGAAATCGACAAGATGCGTCGTGCAGTTGCGGCAGATCTTCGACATGAAAGGCCGGCGATTCAACAGGAATTTAGGGATCGATTCGAGAGAGAAACCGGAGAGGAATGGGACAGCGGTCAGCGAAAGCTAGGCCGACCCTCTAAAGGTGGTGCGGCGCTGCGGGATACGGCTGATTTCAACCGCCTCAGAGGAAAGGCAAAGTGAACGAGGTCATCAATACCCGTTTTGACGGCTGCTTGGATGTCGAGCGTATTCGCGAGCGAGTAACTGTAAAGCCCGGTGCTGTTAGAGATTTAGGTGGCAAGGACGTTTTGGTCGCTGCCGAAGCACTCGAAGGTGCTCTTAAGGAAATTTATCTACCCAATGATTTTTCCCTAGCGTTCATCAAGGAAATGGCAACGAAGGCGTCGCTGCACAGCCAGAGACTATTTTCGAGTGAAGTGGAATACATTTCTCGAATTTATAACCCCCCTGACGTGGAAGTCGCTCCTATCTGCCTGACGGGCCTAGCCGGAATAGGTAAGACCCAGACCATAGCAGCTCTGCGGAAGGTTTTGCCTCCACCTGTAGACCTCGCCTGCAACCATTTTGAGGGAAGCTTGAAGTTGACCTCTCACTGGTATGCGAGCGCCAGGGGCAAAGCTGGCGGTAGGCAGATGTTGGCGGACTTTGTTTTGGGTGATCAAAGGTCAACTAGCCATAACGTTGCTAAATTACTCGTCGAGTGCCGCCGTCGGGCAAATAGAGATGGTGTATCGCTACTCCTTCTAGAAGAAACTCAGCACATCAACGCTGGGCAGGGTGTTTCACGAGTCACAGACATCTTGTTAACGTTGGCCGCGATTGGCCCTCCGATGGTGTTTGTCTCCAACTACAGTCTTTTGCACAAGCTTTTGGGTCGCAACAGCGAAGACAAGCAGCGCCTGCTTTCGGAGCCGAGGATCATGCTACCCGATGATCCAGAGAGCTCTGGGTGGAGGAATTACATTGTTGAATGCGTTAGGGTGTCGGGCGGCCACATATCTGGATCAATTGATGACCTCGCTCACGAAATTTATAAGTCTACGTTTGGAATCAAGCGGCTCGTTGTTCAACTTATAAAGCACGCCTACATCGAAGCGCGTAGCTCCGGACGTGAGTCCCTGACTCTGTCAGACATTAGCCAGGCATATCGCTCCGTCGCATATGCGGCGAATCGGGAGGATGTGGAGGAACTGCAGCTACAAGCGCTGCAGAATCGTAGGACAGGTGGCCGGTTAGATCTTCGTTGTCCGTTTGAGCTTCCCGTAACCGTCCGATCCAACATTGTGGCATTTGCCCGCGCAGATCGAGATAACCGTGTCGTAGCCAAAGTCTTTGATTCAGCCCTTAATGAAAGCGAGCGGGCAGCTATGGATCACATTGAGAAGGCCACTTCGAAAACTACTCTGTCGACCAAGGCTCCTCGTGCTCCTCGCTTGCCAAAGGCGTCAGTCGAGGATTTGACCAGCGCCTTTCACCAATTTGTCGAGTCTACAAGCTCTCCGCCTAAACCGAAGAAGCCAAAATAAGTTCGGGTTGCAGCTACTCTCCGTGCGCGAACTAGAAGCGCCCAGTTACTTGGTCAGGGTAGTGAGGGCAGGAGCCCCAGCATCCGGCTAGGACGCTGTTGGTTACCAGTGTGTTCGCCAAGAGAGCTGATTAGAATCTATGCGACCCTTACTGTGTAGGGGCGTTCTTGCTACACAGTGATAATCTGAAGTTTGTGTGTGGAGTTCTAACGTTGGCTGGATTCGGCAAACACCAGCGATAGATGATCGATGCTCAGTAGCTCAGCTCGATACAGGCATTGGTTGTGGGTCATTCCCAGTGCTTCAGCACCTAGTAGTAGCATGCTCTTTTTCCTTCGCTGCTGACTCGACCTGATAGGGGGAATAGAGAGAACGGAAAATCATACGCTAAGGGTGGGCCTGTTAGGCTGAAGTCATAGAGGTTGACACGAACGTGTCAGGAGCCGGTGAAGTCGGCCGCACTCTGACGCAGAGTGGGCCGCTCGCCTGATGTTCAGTTGCGGTATACCCTATCCGTACACCCTGAAAACCGGCTCCCGTGCGTCTGGATAGGGCCGTTGTCGTTTTCAGAAGACGGCTGCACTGAACGTCAGAAGCCGACTGCACTATAGCAGCGGAGGGGTTGGATCCATCAGGCAACGACGGGCTGCTGCCGGCCATCAGCGGACGCAGGGAGGACTTTCCGCAACCGGCCGTTCGATGCGGCACCGATGGCCTTCGCGCAGGGGTAGTGAATCCGCCAGGATTGACTTGCGCTGCCCTACCTCTCACTAGTGAGGGGCGGCAGCGCATCAAGCGGTGAGCGCACTCCGGCACCGCCAACTTTCAGCACATGCGTGTAAATCATCGTCGTAGAGACGTCGGAATGGCCGAGCAGATCCTGCACGGTTCGAATGTCGTAACCGCTGCGGAGCAAGGCCGTCGCGAACGAGTGGCGGAGGGTGTGCGGTGTGGCGGGCTTCGTGATGCCTGCTTGTTCTACGGCACGTTTGAAGGCGCGCTGAAAGGTCTGGTCATACATGTGATGGCGACGCACGACACCGCTCCGTGGATCGGTCGAATGCGTGTGCTGCGCAAAAACCCAGAACCACGGCCAGGAATGCCCGGCGCGCGGATACTTCCGCTCAAGGGCGTCGGGAAGCGCAACGCCGCTGCGGCCCTCGGCCTGGTCCTTCAGCCACCATGCCCGTGCACGCGACAGCTGCTCGCGCAGGCTGGGTGCCAAGCTCTCGGGTAACATCAAGGCCCGATCCTTGGAGCCCTTGCCCTCCCGCACGATGATCGTGCCGTGATCGAAATCCAGATCCTTGACCCGCAGTTGCAAACCCTCACTGATCCGCATGCCCGTTCCATACAGAAGCTGGGCGAACAAACGATGCTCGCCTTCCAGAAAACCGAGGATGCGAACCACTTCATCCGGGGTCAGCACCACCGGCAAGCGCCGCGACGGCCGAGGTCTTCCGATCTCCTGAAGCCAGGGCAGATCCGTGCACAGCACCTTGCCGTAGAAGAACAGCAAGGCCGCCAATGCCTGACGATGCGTGGAGACCGAAACCTTGCGCTCGTTCGCCAGCCAGGACAGAAATGCCTCGACTTCGCTGCTGCCCAAGGTTGCCGGGTGACGCACACCGTGGAAACGGATGAAGGCACGAACCCAGTGGACATAAGCCTGTTCGGTTCGTAAGCTGTAATGCAAGTAGCGTATGCGCTCACGCAACTGGTCCAGAACCTTGACCGAACGCAGCGGTGGTAACGGCGCAGTGGCGGTTTTCATGGCTTGTTATGACTGTTTTTTTGTACAGTCTATGCCTCGGGCATCCAAGCAGCAAGCGCGTTACGCCGTGGGTCGATGTTTGATGTTATGGAGCAGCAACGATGTTACGCAGCAGGGCAGTCGCCCTAAAACAAAGTTGGGCGTCACGATGGTGAAAGTTCACGTCACCAAATTGGCTGCGGCGCAACGGCAATCGCGACTGACCAGCTGATGCGGTAACTCAAACAGGTGGGCGCTTTCAGCACTTTCCGCCCGTCGGCTTCTTTCGGTAGCGCAGCGGCGTCTCCCCGTACCAGCCCCGGAAGGCGCGGCTGAACGCGCTTTGTTCCGAATAGCCAAGCATCAGCGCAATCTCGCTCAGCGACAAGGCCGGGTCGGCCAGGTACTGTTTGGCCAGTTGCTGGCGCAGCTCATCCAGCATGCCCTTGTAGGTTCTGTCACGTTGCCGCAGGGCGCGGTACAGCGAACGAACCGGTGTTTGCTGCTGCCGCGACAGCCACTGCATGCTCAGCGCGCCCTCCTCCAGCCCCCGCATCATGGCGCGCTGGAATTCGATCAGGAACGCATCGGGGTGGGCCAGGCTTTCCAGCATCGCGGCTGCCTGCTGATCCAGCAGCTGACGCAAATGCGCGTCCTGGCTGTTGATCGGCAAGCCCAGATCCGCAAGCCGGATGGTAATGGCCAGGGTGTCACCGCCAAAATGCACCCGGCAGCCCAGTGCTCGCTCGTGGATTGTCCGGTTTGCGGTCGCCGGCCTGGGGAATTCGATCTGCACCGGCCGAACCCGGTGTGGTGATACCAGGGTATCCAGCACGGTCAGCATGCCGGACACCAGCACATCATTCGACGCATCGGTCGAGGGGCCTTTATCGCCGGCCCAGCCCAGATGCAGATGGGGGCCGTCCGCGCGCAGCCAGACAAAGGACAGATTCTGCAGCAGGGCCTGATAATGCTGCATGCGCTGCAAGGCCTCACCCAGCGTCGCGCAGGAGGCCGCCAGATAGCCGAGCACGCCAGCGTCCTGCAACCTGGCGTGACGACCGACGCGCAGGCCGACCAGGGGATCGCCGCTGGTCTCGGCCAGTTGCTCCAGCAGTTCCCACCACTGCTCGATGGGGATGCGCTCGGCCCGGGTCGCCGCATTCAGCTTGTACTGCAACGGCGCGCAGGCAACACCCTCCGCCTCCATGAAGCGGGTCAGGATGTGGGCGATCCTCGCGAAAACCAGAACGCTGTGACTCATTGCCGAAACTCTTGGCACGCCATGTCAAAAAATAGTAGGCGACTGTCAAGACCATAACCAGTCAAAAGCACAAAATCCTCGCCATCCCACCTCTGAAGCAAGTGGTAACAGGTACGAGGAAACCCTTATGGAAACAGTATTTCAGCCGGTCGTAGCAGCCATGACGGCCCTGTTCGGTCGCCCGCCCACCATGAACGAGATGATTCTGATCCCGATGATCCCCGTCTTCGGCAGTGCATTCCTGTTCGAATGGCTGTATTTCCGCCGCAAAACTGGCAGCTGGAACACCGGGCAGGGGCAGCCATTCTGGACGCGCGAGGTGCTGGCGAATTTCTCGCTCGGCGTGGGCTACTACGTATCCGGCGGCCTGATGAACCTGCTGTTCGTTGCCGCCCTGTTCACGGTGGTCTGGGACCACCGTTTCTATACCATCCCGATCAACGTCGGCACCATCATCCTGGCCTTCTTCGTCCAGGAGCTGTGCTACTACTGGTATCACCGCACCGCCCATCGCGTGCGCTGGTTCTGGACCCAGCACGTCTCGCACCACACCGGCGAGATCATGAACATGTCGACCGCCGCGCGGCAGAGCATCCTGAACGGCATCGTCGGCACCTGGATGTTCTATGTGCCGGCCGTCCTGGCGGGCTTCACCCCGGAGCTGATGCTCGGCCTGCTCGGCGCCAACCTCGCCTTCCAGTGGTTCGTGCACACCGAATCGGTGCCCAGGTTGCACCCCTGGGTCGAATGGTGGATCAACACGCCCTCCAACCACCGCGTGCACCACGGGCGCAACGCGCAGTACATCGACAAGAACTACGGCGGCGTGATCATGCTGTATGACCACTTGTTCGGCAGCTACGAGCCCGAGCAGGAAAAAGTGGAATACGGCACCCCGCGGCAGATCAAGAGCCACAACTGGTGGGTGTTGAACACGCACGAGTTCGTTGACATGTTTCGCGACGCGATGGCGCCCGGGCCGATCGGTGAGCGGCTGAAGCACTTCTGGAAGCCGCCGGCCTGGCAACGCGAGGGCCACCAGCCCATCCATACCTGGACCGTCGAACGGCATGATGAAGTGATGGTTCGATGAAAACCGCGGCCAAGGTTTTTCTGATCCTCAACGCCGTCGCGTTCATGTTCATCGGCATCAACACGACGCTGGATCCGGGGGCGGCCATGGCCGCCCTGGATCTTTCGCCCCGGACCGTGACGGCATCCAACGAGATCCGCTCCATCTACGGCGGCATGCATTTCAGCTTCGGCTGCATGATGCTGGCGGGTGCGCTGATCTCCGGCCTGACGCGCCATGCACTGTGGTTTTGTGCCGCCTTTCTCGGCGGCCTGGTGGCCGGGCGAGTCTCCAGCCTGCTGCTGGATGGGCAACCCAACACGCTGGCCAACCAGCTACTGGTGTTTGAAAGCCTGGCCCTCATCGCGGCGGCCTTCCTGCAGCACGGCGTCCGCTTGCGCCTTGCTGGCGGTAATGCGTGAGACAAAGGTCGGCGCCTGGCATAGTGAAACGCAGTGTGCTGGGGCGCGTTGCTGCCCAACAAATCGTTGGAGAGGGACTTTTGCTACACAGGCTGCGCCTGCTTCGCAAAAGCCCCTCAACTCAGGCGTTAGCCGTATGAACCCGGAATCGGTCCGCATTTATCTGGTCGCTGCCATGGGTGCCAATCGGGTTATTGGCAATGGCCCTGATATCCCTTGGAATATCCCTGGTGAGCAAAAGATTTTTCGCAGGCTCACCGAGGGCAAAGTGGTCGTTATGGGCCGCAAGACGTTTGAGTCCATAGGCAAGCCCTTACCAAACCGTCGCACAGTGGTGCTCTCGCGCCAAGCTAGTTATAGCGCTGCTGGTTGTGCAGTTGTTTCAACGCTGTCGCAGGCTATTGCCATCGCAGCCGAACACGGCAAGGAACTCTACGTGGCCGGCGGAGCCGAGGTATATGCACTGGCACTACCTCGTGCCGATGGCGTCTTTCTATCTGAGGTACATCAAACCTTCGAGGGTGACGCCTTCTTCCCAGTGCTCGACGCAGCAGAATTCGACGTTGTCTCAGCCGAAACCGTTCAAGCCACAATCACGTACACGCACTCCGTCTATGCACGTCGTAACGGCTAACAAGTCCGTCAACGGGACACCCAAATGCTGCGCATTTGGGTTCCCTCGGCTGCGCCTCGGCGCCCGTTACGTCCAACGTTAGATGCACTAAGCACATAATTGCTCACAGCCAAACTATCAGGTCAAGTCTGCTTTTATTATTTTTAAGCGTGCATAATAAGCCCTACACAAATTGGGAGATATATCATGAAAGGCTGGCTTTTTCTTGTTATCGCAATAGTTGGCGAAGTAATCGCAACATCCGCATTAAAATCTAGCGAGGGCTTTACTAAGCTTGCCCCTTCCGCCGTTGTCATAATCGGTTATGGCATCGCATTTTATTTTCTTTCTCTGGTTCTGAAATCCATCCCTGTCGGTGTTGCTTATGCAGTCTGGTCGGGACTCGGCGTCGTCATAATTACAGCCATTGCCTGGTTGCTTCATGGGCAAAAGCTTGATGCGTGGGGCTTTGTAGGTATGGGGCTCATAATTGCTGCCTTTTTGCTCGCCCGATCCCCATCGTGGAAGTCGCTGCGGAGGCCGACGCCATGGTGACGGTGTTCGGCATTCTGAATCTCACCGAGGACTCCTTCTTCGATGAGAGCCGGCGGCTAGACCCCGCCGGCGCTGTCACCGCGGCGATCGAAATGCTGCGAGTCGGATCAGACGTCGTGGATGTCGGACCGGCCGCCAGCCATCCGGACGCGAGGCCTGTATCGCCGGCCGATGAGATCAGACGTATTGCGCCGCTCTTAGACGCCCTGTCCGATCAGATGCACCGTGTTTCAATCGACAGCTTCCAACCGGAAACCCAGCGCTATGCGCTCAAGCGCGGCGTGGGCTACCTGAACGATATCCAAGGATTTCCTGACCCTGCGCTCTATCCCGATATTGCTGAGGCGGACTGCAGGCTGGTGGTTATGCACTCAGCGCAGCGGGATGGCATCGCCACCCGCACCGGTCACCTTCGACCCGAAGACGCGCTCGACGAGATTGTGCGGTTCTTCGAGGCGCGGGTTTCCGCCTTGCGACGGAGCGGGGTCGCTGCCGACCGGCTCATCCTCGATCCGGGGATGGGATTTTTCTTGAGCCCCGCACCGGAAACATCGCTGCACGTGCTGTCGAACCTTCAAAAGCTGAAGTCGGCGTTGGGGCTTCCGCTATTGGTCTCGGTGTCGCGGAAATCCTTCTTGGGCGCCACCGTTGGCCTTCCTGTAAAGGATCTGGGTCCAGCGAGCCTTGCGGCGGAACTTCACGCGATCGGCAATGGCGCTGACTACGTCCGCACCCACGCGCCTGGAGATCTGCGAAGCGCAATCACCTTCTCGGAAACCCTCGCGAAATTTCGCAGTCGCGACGCCAGAGACCGAGGGTTAGATCATGCCTAGCATTCACCTTCCGGCCGCCCGCTAGCGGACCCTGGTCAGGTTCCGCGAAGGTGGGCGCAGACATGCTGGGCTCGTCAGGATCAAACTGCACTATGAGGCGGCGGTTCATACCGCGCCAGGGGAGCGAATGGACAGCGAGGAGCCTCCGAACGTTCGGGTCGCCTGCTCGGGTGATATCGACGAGGTTGTGCGGCTGATGCACGACGCTGCGGCGTGGATGTCCGCCAAGGGAACGCCCGCCTGGGACGTCGCGCGGATCGACCGGACATTCGCGGAGACCTTCGTCCTGAGATCCGAGCTCCTAGTCGCGAGTTGCAGCGACGGCATCGTCGGCTGTTGCACCTTGTCGGCCGAGGATCCCGAGTTCTGGCCCGACGCCCTCAAGGGGGAGGCCGCATATCTGCACAAGCTCGCGGTGCGACGGACACATGCGGGCCGGGGTGTCAGCTCCGCGCTGATCGAGGCTTGCCGCCATGCCGCGCGAACGCAGGGGTGCGCCAAGCTGCGGCTCGACTGCCACCCGAACCTGCGTGGCCTATACGAGCGGCTCGGATTCACCCACGTCGACACTTTCAATCCCGGCTGGGATCCAACCTTCATCGCAGAACGCCTAGAACTCGAAATCTAACGTCCGTTCGGGCATCGAGGTCCATGTCGGGGTGGGACGGGCCCGTGGCTTCAAGATCACTTGCAGTCCGACCGCGATGTCTTGGTTGCGCGAGAGGTTGTCGATATCCTCCACTTCCATCATCAACCCTGGATAATGCCGCCGCCGTCATCGCCGCCGACGCCCGTGCCGGGCTTTTCGGGCCTGTCAGGCTTGCTCGGCCTTCAGCCTGCCTGGGCGAGATCTCCGGCGGACGGATTAACGGCGGAGCTTCGCCGCCTTTCGTGCGTGTGAAGGCCGAAGATAGTTCTCTCAAAAACATCCGTTTATGAGAGATACCAAATGTCATTTTCAGAAGACGACTGCACCAGTTGATTGGGCGTAATGGCTGTTGTGCAGCCAGCTCCTGACAGTTCAATATCAGAAGTGATCTGCACCAATCTCGACTATGCTCAATACTCGTGTGGGCTCTGTTGCAAAAATCGTGAAGCTTGAGCATGCTTGGCGGAGATTGGACGGACGGAACGATGACGGATTTCAAGTGGCGCCATTTCCAGGGTGATGTGATCCTGTGGGCGGTGCGCTGGTATTGTCGCTATCCGATCAGCTATCGCGACCTTGAGGAAATGCTGGCGGAACGCGGCATTTCGGTCGACCATACGACGATCTATCGCTGGGTCCAGTGCTACGCCCCGGAGATGGAGAAGCGGCTGCGCTGGTTCTGGCGGCGTGGCTTTGATCCGAGCTGGCGCCTGGATGAAACCTACGTCAAGGTGCGGGGCAAGTGGACCTACCTGTACCGGGCAGTCGACAAGCGGGGCGACACGATCGATTTCTACCTGTCGCCGACCCGCAGCGCCAAGGCAGCGAAGCGGTTCCTGGGCAAGGCCCTGCGAGGCCTGAAGCACTGGGAAAAGCCTGCCACGCTCAATACCGACAAAGCGCCGAGCTATGGTGCAGCGATCACCGAATTGAAGCGCGAAGGAAAGCTGGACCGGGAGACGGCCCACCGGCAGGTGAAGTATCTCAATAACGTGATCGAGGCCGATCACGGAAAGCTCAAGATACTGATCAAGCCGGTGCGCGGTTTCAAATCGATCCCCACGGCCTATGCCACGATCAAGGGATTCGAAGTCATGCGAGCCCTGCGCAAAGGACAGGCTCGCCCCTGGTGCCTGCAGCCCGGCATCAGGGGCGAGGTGCGCCTTGTGGAGAGAGCTTTTGGCATTGGGCCCTCGGCGCTGACGGAGGCCATGGGCATGCTCAACCACCATTTCGCAGCAGCCGCCTGATCGGCGCAGAGCGACAGCCTACCTCTGACTGCCGCCAATCTTTGCAACAGAGCCCGTCACTACACGTTCAGCGAAAGCGACCTCTCCATCATCCGGCAGCGGCGCGGCCCGGCCAATCGGCTGGGCTTCGCGGTGCAGCTCTGCTACCTGCGCTTTCCCGGCGTCATCCTTGGCGCTGATGAGCCACCGTTCCCGCCATTGCTGAGACTGGTCGCCAACCAGCTCAAGGTCGGCATCGAAAGCTGGGACGAGTACGGGCAGCGTGAGCAGACCCGACGCGAGCACCTGGTCGAGCTGCAAACGGTGTTCGGCTTCCAGCCGTTCACGATTGGCCACTACCGGCAGGCTGTCCAGTTGCTGACCGAGCTGGCCATGCAAACCGACAAGGGCATCGTGCTGGCCAGAGCCTTGATCGAGCACCTGCGGCGGCAGTCGGTCATTGTGCCCGCCCTCAACGCCGTCGAGCGGGCGAGCGCCGAAGCGATTACCCGCGCCAACCGGCGTCTCTACGACGCCTTGGCTGAGCCGCTGACGGACGTGCATCGCCGTCGCCTCGACGATCTGCTCAAGCGCCGCGACAACGGCAAGACGACGTGGCTGGCCTGGCTGCGGCAATCCCCGGTCAAACCGAACTCGCGGCACATGCTGGAACACATCGAACGCCTCAAGGCGTGGCAGGCGCTCGACCTGCCCTCCGGCATCGAGCGGCTGGTTCACCAGAACCGGCTGCTCAAGATCGCCCGCGAGGGCGGCCAGATGACGCCCGCCGACCTGGCGAAGTTCGAGCCGCAGCGGCGTTACGCGACCCTGGTGGCGCTCGCCATCGAGGGCATGGCCACCGTCACCGACGAAATCATCGACCTGCATGACCGCATCCTGGGCAAGCTGTTCAATGCCGCCAAGAACAAGCATCAGCAGCAGTTCCAGGCATCCGGCAAGGCGATCAATGCCAAGGTGCGGCTGTTCGGGCGCATCGGCCAGGCGCTGATCGAGGCCAAGCAAGCGGGCCGCGATCCGTTCGCCGCCATCGAGGCCGTCATGTCCTGGGATGCTTTCGCCGAGAGCGTCACCGAAGCGCAGCGGCTCGCGCAACCCGAGGACTTCGATTTCCTGCACCGCATCGGCGAGAGCTACGCCACGCTGCGCCGCTACGCGCCGGAATTTCTCGACGTGCTCAAGTTGCGGGCCGCGCCCGCCGCCAAGGACGTACTCGACGCCATCGAGGTGCTGCGCAGCATGAACAGCGACAACGCCCGCAAGGTGCCCACCGACGCGCCGACCGAGTTCATCAAGCCGCGCTGGCAGAAGCTGGTGATGACCGACACCGGCATCGACCGGCGCTACTACGAACTGTGCGCGCTGTCGGAGCTGAAGAACGCGCTGCGCTCCGGCGACATCTGGGTGCAAGGCTCGCGCCAGTTCAAGGACTTCGAGGACTACCTGGTGCCGCCCGCGAAATTCGCCAGCCTCAAGCAGGCCAGCGAATTGCCGCTGGCCGTGGCCACCGATTGCGACCAGTACCTGCATGACCGGCTGACGCTGCTGGAAACGCAGCTCGCCACCGTCAACCGCATGGCGCTGGCCAACGAGCTGCCGGACGCCATCATCACGGAGTCGGGCCTGAAGATCACGCCGCTCGATGCGGCGGTGCCCGATACCGCACAGGCCCTGATCGACCAGACGGCGATGATCCTACCGCACGTCAAGATCACCGAATTGCTGCTGGAGGTAGACGAATGGACGGGCTTCACCCGGCACTTCGCCCACCTGAAGTCAGGCGACCTGGCCAAGGACAAAAACCTGTTGCTGACCACGATCCTCGCCGACGCGATCAACCTGGGCCTGACCAAGATGGCGGAATCGTGCCCCGGCACGACCTACGCCAAGCTGGCCTGGCTGCAAGCCTGGCACATCCGCGACGAAACCTACGGGGCGGCACTGGCCGAGCTGGTCAACGCGCAGTTCCGACATCCCTTCGCCGAGCATTGGGGCGACGGCACCACGTCATCGTCGGACGGCCAGAACTTCCGCACCGGCAGCAAGGCCGAGAGCACCGGCCACATCAATCCGAAATACGGCAGCAGCCCAGGGCGGACGTTCTACACCCATATCTCCGACCAGTACGCGCCGTTCCACACCAAGGTCGTGAACGTCGGCGTGCGCGACTCGACCTACGTGCTCGACGGCCTGCTGTATCACGAATCCGACCTGCGGATCGAGGAGCACTACACCGACACGGCAGGGTTCACGGACCACGTCTTCGCGTTGATGCACCTGCTGGGCTTCCGCTTCGCCCCGCGCATTCGTGACCTGGGCGACACCAAGCTCTACATCCCGAAGGGCGATGCCACCTACGAGGCGTTGAAACCGATGATCGGCGGCACGCTCAACATCAAGCACGTCCGCGCCCATTGGGATGAAATCCTGCGGATGGCCACCTCGATCAAGCAGGGCACGGCGACGGCCTCGCTGATGCTCAGGAAGCTTGGCAGCTACCCGCGCCAGAACGGCCTGGCCGTCGCCCTGCGTGAGCTGGGACGCATCGAGCGCACACTGTTCATCCTGGACTGGCTGCAAAGCGTCGAGCTGCGCCGCCGCGTGCATGCCGGGCTGAACAAAGGCGAGGCGCGCAACGCGCTGGCCCGCGCCGTGTTCTTCAACCGCCTGGGGGAAATCCGCGACCGCAGCTTCGAGCAGCAGCGCTACCGGGCCAGCGGCCTCAACCTGGTGACGGCGGCCATCGTGCTATGGAACACGGTCTATCTGGAGCGGGCCGCGAACGCCTTGCGTGGCCACGGTCAAGCCGTCGATGACGGCCTGTTGCAGTACCTGTCGCCGCTCGGCTGGGAGCACATCAACCTGACCGGCGATTACCTCTGGCGCAGCAGCGCCAAGATCGGCGCGGGCAAGTTCAGGCCGCTACGGCCGCTGCAACCGGCTTAGCGTGCTTTATTTTCCGTTTTCTGAGACGACCCCGATATCAACCCGAGCTACCGCGATCTGGCCGAGCACTATGGCGTGGCGGTGGTGCCTGCGCGGGCACGTAAACCGCGCGACAAGGCCAAGGCCGAGGTCGGCGTGCAGGTGGTTGAACGCTGGATCCTCGCCGCCCTGCGCAACCGCCAGTTCTTCTCCCTGGACGAACTCAACAGCGCTATCGCCGGGTTGCTGGAGCGGCTCAATCGCCGCCCGTTTCGCAAGCTGCCGGGCTCCCGGCAGTCGGCCTTCGAAGCCCTGGATCGACCAGCGCTACGCCCATTGCCAGAGCAACCCTACGTCTATGCCGAGTGGAAGAAAGCGCGGGTGCACATCGACTATCACGTTGAGGTCGACGGCCATTACTACTCGGTGCCCTATCAGTTGGTGAAGAAGCAACTGGAGGTGCGCCTGACGGCGCGCACCGTCGAGTGCTTCCACGCCAACCAGCGGGTGGCCAGCCACCTGCGCTCGTTGCACAAAGGCCGGCACAGCACGCAGACCGAGCACATGCCCAAGAGCCATCGCGAGCATGCCGAGTGGACGCCGCAACGGCTGATTCGCTGGGCCGAGCAGACCGGGCCGAACACGGCCGGCGTGATCGGCCACATCCTCGAACGCCGCATCCATCCGACTCATGGCTACCGGGCCTGCCTGGGCATCCTGCGCTTGGGTAAAACCCACGGTGAGGCGCGCCTGGAGTTGGCCTGCCGTCGCGCGATCAGCCTCGGCGCGTGCAGCTACAAAAGCCTCGAATCGATCCTGCGCCAGGGTCTGGAAAACCTGCCATTGGCTCAAGCCAACCTGCCGCTGTTGCCGGACGACCACGCCAACCTGCGTGGCCCCGGCTACTACCACTGACCCCAAGGAATCCCACCATGCTGCCCCATCCGACCCTGGACAAGCTCCAGACCCTGCGCCTGCACGGCATGCTCAAGGCCCTCGCCGAGCAACTGAAAACCCCGGGCATCGACAGCCTGAGCTTCGAGGAACGCCTCGGCCTGCTGGTCGACCGCGAGCTGACCGAGCGCGACGACAAGCGCCTGAGCAGCCGCCTGCGGCATGCCCGGCTGCGCCACAACGCCTGCCTCGAAGACCTCGACTACCGTAGCCCACGCGGGCTGGACAAGGCACTGATCCTGCAACTGAGCAGCGGACAGTGGCTACGCGACGGCCTCAACCTGATCATCGGCGGCCCCACCGGCGTCGGCAAAACCTGGCTGGCCTGCGCCCTGGCTCACAAGGCCTGCCGGGACGGCTACAGCGTGCGTTACCTGCGCCTGCCGCGCCTGCTGGAAGAGCTGGGTCTGGCCCACGGCGATGGGCGCTGCGTCAAACTGATGGGCAGCTACGCCAAGACCGACCTACTGATCCTCGACGACTGGGGCCTGGCCCCGTTCACCGCCGAGCAACGGCGCGACATGCTGGAACTGTTGGACGACCGCTACGGCCAGCGCTCAACCATCGTGACCAGCCAGATGCCGGTGGACAATTGGCACGAATTGATCGGCGATCCGACCTTGGCCGATGCCATCCTCGACCGCCTGGTGCACAACGCTTACCGGATCAATCTCAAGGGCGAATCAATGCGCAAGCGAGCGAAGAAATTGACGACGCCGGACACCTCAGACTAACAATGCCACCTCTGCGTCGCTGCGCTCCGACTGCCTGTCCGAATGATCGTGGAACAGGTGTCCGGATCAGCGTGGGCTGAGTGTCCGAATGGCGTGGAATCCGCAAGCTAGGCTACGGTCATAGCTTCAGCAGAGTCGAAACCCGCCTGCATCATGGCTGCAGTTTCGGAACGGAAAATTTCAAGCTTGGAGCAGCGCAGGTGCCTGAGGTGGCCGCTAAATCGGCTAACGGCGCTACCGATCCAGGCGGGCTGAGAACTGCAGTCTGCCTTTGCTCCGAAGCGCAGGCAGGCTTATTACGGTTCTAGAGCTAAGGTCCAGAAGAAGCATCGGTGCTGGTTAGACGAATACAGACCTGTATTCAGGTGGGAGGTTGCTAATGAAGACCACAGCAATGGAACAGACCGAATCGGTCAGTGATGTACTGTGCGACGTTTGTGGCGACAGCACGCGTGTGGAAGGGTATGGGTTGCAATTCGGCACTCTGCGCGCCAGCTGGGGTTATGGTTCGGCTCATGATGGCGAGCGCTACGAAGTCCATCTTTGCGAGCCCTGCTTTTTCAGGACGATTTCCGGCCTCAAACGAGAGCGCATGGTGAACTTTATGTTCAGCGATGAGGAGCAAGAAATCAGCGATTTCGGGCGCGTTGATCGCGATGATTTTTTCAATGACGGTGGTAGCTCAGCGGCCTGATCTCTTGACATGCACTCAATCGACTCTGCCGACATCGGTCAGGGTGTTGGAGAAAACGAATTCACCCAACGCGTCACGCCATGCTTCTGAGTGAGCTTCAAGCGACTGCAACGCTACTGACTTGGCATTCGCTGAGTTGATCGGAATGGCGAGACTCCGCATCGCATTACCCAATTCGACATAAGCTTTTCGATGCCGCACCCCCGCATTCGCAAGCAAAACTCCGATACTTGAGGGGGCACCGAATTTTAGATGCTCGATGAATGCCGGCACCCCTTCGTTCACCTCAATGCCGCGTTCAAGCAATAGTCGAGAAAGGAGTGAGATGCCCTGCTCGACCAGTGTTTGTAACGCATAGGTGATCGCACGAGTATGGATTCCCAAGATGTCGTCTACATCAATCTGCGTTGATTGGGCGATCTGCGCAAACGTTGCGCCATGTAGCCACTGCCGAATGATTTCGAAGAAACTGAGCTTCACGCTATCAGGATCCTGGCCATCGTCTAGTCGGAATGCCACACGCACGTCTTCCTTGAGCTCTCTATCTTGCCAGGCCCACTCCAGAATCGTCGACACAAGCTCGTCTGACACGGGATCGACAGGGCTCATCCAGTCCACCCTGCTTGGCAGCAGAACCTGTTCGACGAAGTCCAGAAGGCGCACCTTGGCTCCAGTATCTCGCAGCCAGGCGATCTTGCCATCGGCCCTCAGTGCGATCATGCGCTGGGCTCGTAACTCAAACACTTTACGCAGCGTAACGGCGGAGCCGGGGGGAAGCTGATGGGCCGCGAAAGTATGGTCAGACAGGTCGGCAGCCTGCCTCAGAAACTCAGCATCTCCGATCTCATCCGCAATCAACTCGATAAGCGTTGCATCCACCCCATCAATTAGCGGATGAATGACAGCTTGGTACTCCAAGAATTGGTTATCGAGAGCGAGATTTTGTGATCTCAGGAATGTCTCTAGATTTTCGATCAAGTTACGCAGTGAGCCTCTCACCGGCTCTCCTGCACCAGCAGTGGCGACGGGCTGAACTAGCCACCACTGATCGGGATTTGCGCAGATAACCAAGCCTCTGGTATTCGCGCCGGCACGACCGGCTCGGCCAACCAGGTTCTTGATGTCACGGGCTAGCATGTTCTCCGGCTGTCCGCTGCCAACGCGTCGCTGAACCGAATAAAGAACAAGCGAGCGGATCGGTAGATTTACCCCCTCCGCAAGGGTGCTGGTACAGATGACCAGTTGGATACGCCGCTCCCGCAAGAGCTGCTCCAAAACCTCTCGTGTCTCTTGAGGGATATCACCGTGGTGCAGTACAGCACCATTGCGCAGCGACATCGCGCCGATCCAACCTGCACCGAATTCAGTTTCGAGATAATCAACGCGTGTCCGGAGTGTTTCGATATCCGCATAATCTACAGGCCTGGGTAATGGTAGCGGGCACTCGAGCTGCTTGATGAGCTCCTCCGCTAAGCCGATCGCACCTTGGTTACCACGCTTGTTAGCGGCGAAAATCGCCGTCGTTCCCATCGACAACACCTTTCTCGCAGCGCCCACGGCCAGCGTCTTGGTTGACGTGAAGGTGTAGGTCTTTGTGCGTCCCGTTTGGGGATTCACGTACTGAAAGCTGCTCCGATCCAAGAATCCATGGATCGCGTAGTGCCGCTGCTGAGCATGCGGATGCATGTCAAGACGTACGGACTTGTTTACCCCGGTACCGGAGGATCGAAGAACGGAAAATTCAGCGATAGCCGGTCGATAGGTACTTCTAATGACAGTATTCTCGTCGCCGCCAAGCCATGCGTTGATTTCTTCGATGTTCGGAATGATGGCAGACATGAACACGAAACGGATCGGATTAGCCAGGCGTGCTTTCATCCGCGCCAATAGCAGCTCCAGGCCAATACCCCTACCCGAGCTGTCGAGCAAATGCCCTTCATCGCAAATGACCAAAGATATCCGCTGGGCGAATGCTGGGTCAGCACTGAGTATTCCGGACAGCGACTCAGGGGTCGCGATCAGCGCATTGATGTGATCAAGGCCATGCACTTCGTCTCCCGATGGAATCGTGCCGCCATAGGCACAGCGCGCCGCTATCCCCAATCGGTTCAGCTGACGCACCAGAGAGTTTCGGAGTTCCGAAGCCAGAGATCGGTACGGCACCATCATGATCGCGACATGGGTCGGATTTCGCTTCAGGTGCCAATACAGCAGAGTCTCGCAGAGCGTGGTTTTGCCAGCCCCTGTTGGCATCTGTAGCGAATAGCTCTCGGCGTTGCCCAGCAATCCTCTCTCGATGGCCTGTATCTGAGAGGGAAAGAATTCCCAAGTCGATGGTTTACGATCAATAAAGGAATTGATAAGAGGGGTCCAGAAGGCAGTTTTTCCCTCCGGCAGCACAGCCCGAATATTCGATCTCTCGAAGCGGGCCAATAGTCGGTTGAGCAAGGCCGCTGCCACCCATACATCCGGTCCATCCGCCAACGCATTCTGCGCTGCGGTAGTGCTCGCCTCTACTTTGTCGCTAAGACCGACCAAGTCCCCACTTCGAAGGTGTTCTTGCACGTCGATTGCAGTTTGGGAGCCCAGGTTGCTCGGACGAGCCAGGAAGTCATAGCACGCAGCCCATGAGCTCTGTGGATCAGATGGCCGAGCTGACTGCCGCATGGCCAGGCAGGCGGACGCTGGAAAGTCTCCAAAGTAGAAAGCTGCAGCTGCAAACAACGCTGCTTCATCCTTCGAGATACCCAACGCTTCAAGTTGCTCGGCGGGTGTCTCTTTCGAAAACTGGAGAAAGGCATTTCCTAACTGCGCCCAGTCGTCGCTGGGGGTATCCATGGAGTGGATTCCGTCGAACAGTTCTCCTACTAGCGAGATGTAATAGTCTGCTAGGCGACTCCCGATCTGGGCGAGCTCGAGGGGCAATGCTGCTACGGAAAACTGACCCAGGTGCCGGGCCATGTCTGCGTCATTGATCCAAGTCTGAAGGGAAGCTCTCATATCAGCGTACCGACGCTCGCGCGGCTTCAAAGACCGCGTTGTAGGTGGTATGCAGATTCGGCACTGAGATCACGACGAGTGTGTAATCGTCACTGGCCGTGGTAGGCGCATTGCTGAGTTCAGCAGTAACAAAACTCTCACAGATGACAGCGACAGCTCTGTATCGCCGAGAAGCAGGCGGATGATCAACTGCGTTGATAAACCGGTTGAGAAGCGGAATGTCGACGTCACCGAGATCCTCAGTCATGGCACGCTCACGTAGCCACACCAATGTGCTCGCGAGCCGACTGGTGCGATCTTTTGCGCAGTCTGTGATTGCAGAGCCGATTGGATCGGAGGAGGCGGAAGTAGATTTGACCTTTACCTCAGAGCAAAGAACTTGGTCAGCAGCACTGGCGGCAGGACGTTGGGGCATGAGGAAGTGAATGACATCCGACTTGGGCGCCGGTTTGGTTCTGTCCTGCTTGAGCCGCCATTTCTTGGGGCCTATGGCGTTTCCCGGATACTCCATGGCTGACTGGTAAAAGTAGCCGAGCACCTCGCCGAAATCCCCAGCCATGGTTGCCCCGGCATCCGGGAGCTTTCCAGCCAAAACATCGGAAAGGGTGAGACCATGGCGATCCGCAGCAGCCTGAAGCACCTCATCGGTGATGTAGCATCGGCGCAACGGCTCGGCCATGGCCTCCTCCAGGAGCGCCACCTGCTGGGCAGTCATCCTGACCAGCACGTACGGCTGCTCCTGTTCATGTGGGAACCACGGAACAGCATTACTGAAGTCGAAACCGAGATCATCCATGAGTAATGGTCATCCTAGAAGGCTCAGCAGCAGGCCCATATTCCCCCCAGCACCGAGTTACCTAGTAGTGGCGTAGCCGCCACGGTACGCTAAAAAGGTTCTTCACGGAATTCGTGAAGCATCCCAAAAAGAACGGCGATTTGGTTGACGACGCCGATGTGACCAAACCTCTAAACCAAAACGACCGTTCAGATGCCGAATGAAGTGAATGAGGTCGATATCTTCCGGCCATCCTATAACACTGTGGGTGTTGGTGTCGGAGCAGATGTACCTCGCATTGGATGCTGGGCTGAAAGTGTCTTCTAAACGGAAATCGACTTCGCCAAGTCAATAATCCGATCACCAAGAAATTCCAGTTTGCGTAGCAGGCGGTTTCGGTTCTCTAGGTGTTTCAGATAGTTGACCCCGTATAGCTGCCAGCTTTCTGCGCGACGAGAAGAATTAAACCAACTGCGGCTAATCCTATGGCCTCCTCAAGCGCTCAATTGAGAGCTCTTTTTCGAGACAGGTTTTCGATTGTATAAATTCAATTTCGCCGCGAAATTCGCAGCGTGGTCTACATTTTTGGCGTTGAGATAGCGGCCCGCTCTACTGCGGGAGGGATTTGACCTTCAGGCTGTTCGATTATGCTGGGGCTTGATTTATAAACCAAAACAAACACGGCTACAGCACCACCCGCCCTGAGCCACTTCCCGAGTTTAAGCTCAATAAACCCAGGTAGCATTACCACAACGCCCCCTGCAGCCAGAGCTGCAATTAGTCTGAGGACAAACTGCTGGAAAGGGGAGGGGTTAGGGTTAAATAGAACCACGCCCAGTAGAATCAGTATAAATACGATTCCAAATGTAAAGGCAAAGATAATTCGTGAAGAATTGCTCAATGCAAAACGCTCCTTATTGCAAAAACCATAGACGGGCAATCCTGAGCTTTCAAATGACTGAAAGACAGGTTTGGTGAGCTCATCTTTCAGATATTTAATGCACATCCTTTGCATGTTCGCATAGGCCGCTCCAGTGGGTCTAGGATCCAGTCCGAGCTCTAGATCATCAAATCCTTTTTTAAGCCATTCATATGTTTGAGGCATTATGCTAAGTACCGCCAAGCAGTCCTCTGCAAAGCCTTGCGCCCAAAGCGTGTTTTCATGAGCACCAAGAAGATTGCTGTTCCCAACAAATTCTTCATAAAAATTAAAGTAAGCGGTAATCTTCTGCTGGGCTGCTAGCAAGGCACGTTGTTCTTCCGATTTATTCCTATCTTTATTCCGGTCGGAGACTTCAATGAAGTGGCTCAACGCACCAAGATAGCCATCCTTAAGGGCTTGCGCTCGTTCTTTGGCTGCAACAACGTCTTGTTCTTGAGTGGTGCTCAAAATCTATTTTCTCGTCAGTTTCACCGCAATGGCGAGTAGAGCTTGAATATCGGCTTGGTCAATGCCTTCAAAGGCTTTATAGAGGGCATTTGGCGCATGCTCGGCGACAGACTTACGAACCTCTTCTTCTGTTAAGCTGCCTTTTTCCGCAGCTCTGCGGAGATCCCGCTTGATTCTCAAGAGCACCTCGTCGGACGGGTGCCACTTAATTATTTCACAAATACTCTCTAGTATTTCTTTCCATTGCTTAAGATCTTCCATTCGTGTCTACCTTCTAGTTTGCCGCATTGCCATAGTAAGAAGTGAGGTGATGTCTCTGTTATCAACTCCGGCTGTGACATGGAAGCGAGCACCAGGGCAGCGCAGTGCCACAATTGCGGAAATATCGCTCCGGGTGATCGTACTTTTGCGAGATTTTAGTAGTGCGATCTCTCTGCTGATTTGAATTAGATCAGCCTCACTAGGATTCCATTCTCTTACACCAGAGGCGCGTTCGATTTCTTGTTTTAATATTGGATCTATCATGCATCCCTCGACTCTACAATTTTTATGGCAAGCGCAAGCAACGTGCTTATATCGCTGTTGTCAACTCCACGATATGCCCATTGACCAGCTGATGGGCAATTGGTCTGTACCGCTTGCGCCCAATGAGCTGCCGTGACACTTACGCCGCTGTCATGTAGTCTTTTTATATGAAGAGCAATAGAACGCACTTGAGATGCTGTAGGTTCGTTTGGAGCTGTACCAAACTTCATCCTTAGTAAATATGAAAGGTCCATGTTCAAAATCAGATATCCAATCAAATGGGGAAATATGGCTAATGGCCGCCAGTGCAATCTGCCTGTGATCTCGAAAAAAGTCTACCTAGCGCTTTGTTTGACGCAGGGACTATACCGTCCACTGGAAGGGTGAGAGCGTTGCAACCCCGGGACTGGCAGCTAGAGGCAGTGGCTCAGTAGCCCATCCGCAGCAGATTCTGGGTACTAGTGGCGATTGCCAATGCGGTACCTACACCACACCTTTTGCACCGTACTACCTGATACCTACCGGAAAGAGCTATCGCAGGAACTGATGCCTTATCTTTTTGTGAGCCTGCCGGTGGCGAAAAGGTCTGCTTTTGACCGGGAAGCCATCAGTGGTGCGATTTTGACCGATTCTGTTGAAAAGGTCAGTTTCTGAGAGATATTTGCTTTTCGGCAGCTCAAAAACCACTTATTACTGGCGTTGCTACGTAAAACCAAGACAGCGCCTCCGTCGCTGAACGAACCAGATTTCAACGTTGCTAACGCCTTCTTTCATGGACAGTAATCGCGACGGTTTTTTCAACAGAATCGGGCGGGACCTGACGCGGGTGCGATGCAGCTGTCGCCCGGAGCTGCAGTTTGCTGTGGAAATGCAATTCAGCGAAGCACGTGATAGAGGCTCGGAGCTCAGGGGACTTTTCAGTGGCTACCCCTGTGCAGCGAATGAGGCTCTTGTTTCGATCGCTGCAAGTGCTTTAAGAGCACTCCCTGAGAGTTCCACTTGATCTACAAAAGTACGAAGCAACGGCAAGTCCTCTGCCCCCCCGTAAGAACCAATCATGGATATCGCAAATCGCTCGGCATCGCTACGCCCGAAGAAGTGCGGTCCAGAAAAGTATCCTTCTATAGGGCCTCCTTGCTGGAGGGCTGCGCGAGCGAGCATGACCATCCGGGCGGGAAAGGCTGTAATCAGCAATGTGCCGCGTGGGTCATGGCCAATGATCGACTGAGAGATCTCGCACAGCACGCCAATCGCGCGCGATGGATCGACGGAAAGAGCCTCGAGCGCAGCCACCACTGGTGGTTCCGTCTCTCCTGCTTCGCAGGTTCGCCGCTGCAGCCAGTAGTAGATCATCCCGCATGCGGACATTGCATCTTCACGGGATCCGAGCCCCATCGGACACGACTCCACCGGCAGATCTGATTGAAGTTTCCCCAAGGCCATCAGTGCGGAAATATAGATTTCAACCGCGTTCTGTCTTACAGGAGTGGTCGGATCTGGCAAGCGTGCCCAGCGCGAGATCACCGGAACCGCGAGGGCATCACCTTCACCAGCAAGCTTGTCCATTAGCGATCCAACAAAGAAGCTGTACTCGGAGGCTCCCATGCAGGCCAATCGCATCAGTGTCAGTCGCTGCTCGTTTGGAAGGTCGTCAACAACGTTGATGTACGCTGAGTCGAAGGGGTGATCGAACTGGCCGCTATAGATCTCCCAGGCGATTTCCGCCGCACCCTCGGCGCCAGGCGAACTGAGGACTTCGGCAACCTGTAGTCGAACATGCGCCTCGTGCTCACTGATCTCGTCATCCATTGCCCCCAGGCCGCTGAGGGCTTCGACTGCCGTGCCTGCCAGAACGGGATCCAGCGTTGGAAGCAGACTTTCGAGCGCCTTCGATAGCTTCTCTCGCAGGGCAATGTCATCCCGCGGAAGAAAGTGCACGAAATGCATGAGATCTAGCTGAACGTGATAAGGCAGATACTTCCAGCGCTCGATTTCGAATAGCGGCAGCGTCTGGTCAACCGCCATCTTCAGAATGTCACGCTCCAGCTTGTAGGTCTCGCGCGACAACGCCAGCGCAAAATAGATTTGTCCCGGTGTAGCCGCGTTTAGCCATATGTACCGCAGGTTCGCTTGTAGCTCGGCAAGCTGCGAAAAGCGCTCTAAACCACCGCTGTGGAGAACCGACATGACAAGCGAAATTCCAAGGTCGCCCTGGCCAAATACATAGGCAACAGCAAATAAACTGGTTCTTAGCTGCTTAAAACCCTTTTCAATTGCCTCACCTCGAAGCCTCGCTCGCTCTCCGTCCAGCGTCTGATCAAGCAATCGGAAGATATCCAGCAACTCCCGTGAGTACTGATCGAGCGCCAATGCGGCGGGCAAAGCAGACAGCATCGCTCGTTCATGCTCTGTCCAGGCTATGCAACTGGAGGGTTCAACGCCAATCTTCCAGAGCTGGTCCGGAGCAATGAAGAAACGAACCGTTTCGACCTCACTCCGCAGTTTGCGTATTACGGCGTTCAATCCTTGGATCATGAACCATTTAGCGTCGTTTCCACATTCTCCTTTCATGCTCGCCTTCAGCAATTGCGCGTCCGTAGTCGTGCTAATCAAGCGGGCGAGCAACTCCCGATCCTCGATAGCGCCGGCCACAAATGCCCGCAGCTCACTGAATCGTGGCAACGCCAGTGCCCGAGTCAATGCGTCGAAGTCCGAATTAGCGTGCCGCACAATAGACTCGGCCGTGAATGCATTGAGGTACATTTCATGGACAAAGCTGAGGCGTTCTCCTCGCAAGATCAGCAGTCGCGCCCGGAGAACCTCCTGGAGAACCTCAACCCCGAGTCTTTCCCTAGCTAGGATGCGGTCAACCTCGCGCGTGGATAAGCTAAAAGTCATGCGTTCAAACAGGAGTTCCGCAACGCAACACAAGAGCGTTACGCCCTCGCTCGCGTTAGCTCCGAGGCGCCTTCGGACAAATCCGTCAAATAACGCTGATCTGCTCGCAACTTGGTTAACTTCACGCCCCATTTGACCAATGAGGCTGGCTTCAATACCGGAAGTAATTGTTTGCAGTAGAGGAGCGAGCAACTCAGCAGAGGTGGCATCAAGGGACGCAATTTCGACCTTGAGATCATGGCTCGGAACTGAAGCGGTAACCTTCCGAAGCGGAAGCAAATCAGGTCTGTCGATCTCAATTTGCGAACTTACGACAATTGCCGCGTCATACATGATCGAAGCGGCGCGGAGCGCCCGGATCAACTTAAACCTCAAGCTGGAAGGGCATTCGTTGTAGCCATCCACGATTATGGCGATTGGTCGCGATAGTGTACGAACTGCAGACAATAGACTCTTGGCTGATGGTACTTCCAGCAACGCTGCTTCGCGCTCCAGCGCAAGGCCAAGTTGTCCCTCGAATAGCTTTCCCTCCACGATGATCGGTATCACATCTTTGGCGCACAACCGATTTGCCAGTACAACCGAAAGTAGTGACTTACCGCAGCCTGAAGGTCCTTGAATTAGAAGGTCTGTACGAGCCTCCTGCAGCAAATGCTCAAGGAATGGCAAACCTACGAGCTCTCCGTCAACGTCGTAGCGATCCGCCTTGTACTCGGCTGCTGCCGAAGCATATGTAGCGGTGAACGCGGCGACGTAACGCGCAAGTGTTCGCTGCGCATCGAGCGAGCGAGGATCTAGGGCGCAGGTAAGATCGAACACTTGTTCAAGGCCATGCCGTAAAGCAAACGCGCGCCATTGGTCGGCAGAGCAACGGAGCTCGGAACGTCCGGTCAGTTGTGTAGCGAGCCCGCCTATCCCTCCATAGCTGACCTTGAAATCAAACGACAGCTGTGAGCCTTCTGCCAGCTCGGGGACGAACACCACATGGGCATCTGGATACCCTTCAACCTCACCTAGAAAATCGCGGAGAGCGCTGCAGAGAGCGTTTTTTTCGCCCAGGGCCTGGGCGTAGGCATTACCCGTGGTTCTCGAGCGCCCTGAGCGGGTATGAGCGATCCATGGGCCATTTGTTGTTCCGCTGAGCGGCACCGTACTGGCTTTAGCTTCAAGGACCAGAGTTAGACGATCCGTCCCGACCACTAAGTCTAGCTGCCGCCCTTTAAGATTTAGGTTGACCATAACTGTGGCGGTCTCGCCGGACTCCTCGAGCAATCGCAGCAGCTCAAGGAGTACAGCCCGCTCCGACTCATGCTCGATCGGAGAGCCTATAAAGACAGCGATTTGACTAGGGATCATGGGAGCGAGACGAAATATTCGAGGGTTGGTTCGTCCGGCTAGCATAGCTGTAAATCAAACTGGGAAATCCAGAGGCCACCGGGTATTCACCGGGCCGATGAGTACTACGCCGAGTTCAAGCGGGAGAGCAGCATCACCAACTGGCCCGACATCCAGGCCAAACCACAGTAGTGCGTAGAGGCGGGCACGCCGCGTTGCTTGGCAGAAAAAATCTTATGATTCAACTGGTTATGTTTTTGCGACAGTTTTTATTAGTTGATGCATAGCCTCTAGGGTCGATTTGGAAGGATTGCGACAGCTTTGCGGTTTTGTTCGAACACTCTGGAGACCACAGATTCCGGGATCCCCTTGCGACAGTTTTTATTGTTTAGTTCCACCCCTGATCCTTAGTAATAAAGTCAGTTCGACGGGAATAAAGTCTGTTCGAGCCAGCCATGGCTCGAACTCCCCTATCTTGGTTTTTTAAGCCCAGTATTTTTCTAATGCAGCTGAAGTTACTGCCCGACGAGGCACTGGATTCGTTCTTGTCTCGAAATTTTGTTTATGCTCAACGCTGGAGAGATACCTCGATTAATAAATGGTATGCCTTTGGCGGTGTTGGGCATTGGACAGTTTCAAAAATTAGTAACTTAGCAGATATGTTAGGTGTGGCCGGACGTGGTGGTGACTGTTATCTATATCACTATCATACAAATTATTATCGAGCCATTTTTGCACAAGAAGATTTGAGTTGGGGATATCCACCGGAAAGATTTTCCGCTTCTGCTGTTCGCCTAGTTGCTGCTCAAAAAAATGTTAAGCTATGCCCAGCTTGCCTGCAAAGTGACTATGAAAAAAATGGATTCATTTATTGGAGAAGAAGCCATCAGGGATTCGACATAGCAGTGTGCGCACAGCACAATATTAAGCTGGTTAGTGCTTGCGGAGGCTGTCATAAGCCTTATCTTATATATCGACACTTTTTTGAGACCCCTTGGACCACATGCGAGTGCGGATTCAGCGTGCTCGACCTTAAACCTGAGGCTAACAATGACTTGGCAGAGTGGAAGCTATCGAAGTTTGTTATTGATCTTTTCAGTTATAAGTATCAGCTTAAGCAGGATCAGTTAGCAGGGCTTATAAAGAGAAGGCTGTTTGCGCTTGGTTTGGTTGATCAGGAAAATATAAAGCTCAAATTCCAACATTCAATGAATGATGTTCATTATGACGTTTTTTCTTGGAACTGCTTGCAAATAATAGAGTTTGGAAAATTTAAAGTCTGGGGGTTACCTTACGTTTTGGCTGCAATTTTCGATGATTTCAATGATTTCGCAAATACGGTCGTTAAAGATGATGTCGAAAGGTGCCATATTTATAGGCAGTTTTTTCGATACTGTGCTAACTATATTAATTTTATTGCCGCAGGCCCAATCTACCACGCCGATGAAACCATTCCGCCGTCCAGATCGAAAACTCTTCTGAGTTAAAGGCTGTGACAATTCGAGAACAGGCGCTGCTGCCCACTCGGTAGCTGTCCCATCATGTTGTTCGCCTCCGCGCTCACCGACAGAGTGATTCTGCCGTCGGCACGGGGAGGTCGCTACTTTTTCAACAGAATCGGCCGATTGCTGCCATCGCAACTTGCAATGTTTAACCAAAGGCAGGCGCTGGCAGAGCCCTAACTAGACTCCTTCCTTCGTCTCTCAGTCTCAAAGCGCGCCTCAGCAATTGAGGAGTACGCACCTGAAAGCAAGGTGTCGATAGCGCACCAGAACCGGCTGGTGGGGTAGATCTTGCCGTTAACCAGGGCCTTAGCCGGAACCATCGCCGGCCCAAGTTTGTAGACAACGAACTCATGTGTTGAGCCGATGCTCCATCGCGGGTCTATCAGAGATGGGCTCTTAACTCTCCGGTAGCTCTCGATGTGATGTATCGATTGCAGTCGGGCACCGAACCTGAAGCCAATGTAATTGGGGGCTTCCTCCGGCCATCCGCTCTTGCCGATGGGGTGGTAGTAATGGCCATCGACCTTCACGACATCAATGTACAAATAGGGATCACCAGGATGGATGCGCTCATGCGACAATACGACCATGTACACCTGGTTACTCAATACACGCTGCAACGGTGAATACTCCTTGTAGTGCTCGATTAGCTCGCGGAGCCACATTTTCTCTTCATAGCTGGAAGCCTTGGCGCGTGCCTGAATGGCCATTTTCCGAAGGTCATCCCAAGAGACATGGGGTACAGACTCCCGGTACGCCTCAGGCAACCGTCGAGTTGCGTTGAGCTCCGAGCTGTAGCTGATCGAAAGAATGCACTTGAATTGGACGTCGCTCCGTAGGCGCGGCAAGTACTTGGAGAGCTGTGCTTCGCCGGCAACCGAGGATCCGCGCTTCGCCTCGATGATCAGGTGAAAATCTTCGCCCATGATTTCGACGTCTGTGAACCCACCATTCTTGTCATGGCGCTGTAGATCGATCTGAACCTGGCGAACCGCGAGTCCCTTTCCGAACACTCGATGAAGCAATGCTTTTAGTAACGTTGGGCTCTGCTCTAAAGCCCAACCAAGGGCATATGTTCCACTGTTCTCATCAGATCCGAGTAGACGAAAAACGCTTGCAGCTTGAGAGCCGTAAACGGACAAAACCACTGTCGGGACTCCTTTCTCAGATCAGTTCCGTTTGCTCAGAATAGAGTTCCTTCCAAGACCACAGAGCCCCCTGCGTAAGTGGTGAGGTGCGACATTTGGTTCTGCAGGCGCGAAACGTGCCTAATCTGAAAGCTGTCGCATTCTCTATCTATACCCTCGAATACCCAGACCAGCCTTGTCCGTCTGTAGCTCGTGACAACGTCGAGTCATGGCTCGATGCATGCGGGATCACTCTCCTAGATGTTCAGCCTCACCAACGAAAACCTGAACAGTCCCATCGCTGATTCATGGTGACTGATGTTGACTGAGTCCGCACTGAAGCTTGTTGGAGGCCAGCAACGAGATAGCCACGTAGCTCGATAAATTCTTTCGCTAGCAGTGTGGTCAAAGTACAGTAGCGCAATGCCACTCCCATCCAGAAAAAGGCCAACGTATGTCCAAACTTGCTGAATTCAAAGCCCTCGAAGCTAAACTCGCCGCGCAGCTTAAGCAGCTGGATGAGCTGAAGAACGATAAAGAACTCAAACGCGAAATCGAGTTTGAGGAAAAGCTTCGTAATCTGATGGCTGAGTACGGTGTTGGCTTGAGAAACATCATCGCTATTCTGGATCCGCAAGCCCGTTCGAATGGGGCGTCCGCTGTTGCTTCAGCTCGTGGCCAGCGCCGGCAGCGCCAAGTGAAGGTTTACAAGAACCCGCAGACCGGCGAGGTGGTCGAGACGAAGGGTGGGAATCACAAGGTCCTGAAGGCCTGGAAAGAGCAACATGGCAGTGAGAAGGTAGAGAGCTGGCTGCAATAAGCGCTGTGCGCCAGGCGGATGCCGGCATCGGCTCGCGCTGAACGCCAGCCACAAAAAAGCCCCGCTCGTGCGGGGCTCTTTCTTTTCAGCGTGACGCGTCACGCGGCGACGTGCAGGCGCTCGACGTCGGGCAGGTCGCCAAGCCACACCTCGGCGCGGCTCAGGCCGGCCAGCTCCCGGCGCAAGCCTTCAGGTTCTAAGCGTTCAGCTCAGAGGAGGTAGCTGGTTTGCCTGTGTGTAAAGCAGGGTGTAAACTGTCAAGCAGAGTGTAAACCAATCAAGGATCATGATAATGGGCGAGCAGCTAAAAAATGCACCGGTGTTCTTCACCATCGGGCAGGTGGTGCATAACCCGTTGCTTTCCTTGAGCACCTATCTGCCACACATCCAGGAGCGGATGCGTAAGCTGGGTTTCCCTGACTTCAAGCGCTTAAACCAGATGAGATTTGTGGTGTCTGGTCTCCCGGGTATGGACGGCGGCCATGAGGGGCAGCCGCCTTTTCAGCAGATGGAGGTGTACCACTTCGCCTCGATGGATGGCTCTCGGACCTTCATCTTGGAGCAGACCGCCCTGTCGCTCTTCTCGACTACCTATGAGAATTATGAGGAGTTCTTTGGGCAGTTGAAGGTCGGCCTCGAGGTTCTTACCGAAGCGGTAGGCGGGCTTAGTTATTCTGAGCGCCTTGGGCTGCGTTACCTGGATGCAGTCGTTCCTGGTTCCGGAGAGGCGCTGAGTCTTTACTTAGAGCCGGCATTATTGGGTCTGTCCGAAAAAATGACCGACTCCATCTTTGGGCACACCTTCACTGAGTCCGCCCTTCTCGTTGAGGGTGTGGGCCAAATTATCGCCAGGGCGATCGTTCAAGCCGGAAAGCTCGCGCTACCTCCGGACTTAGTGGGCCCCAGCATGATGAAACTACAGCCTCGCTTCGAGGGCATTGAGGGGGTCCATGCTGTTCTGGATATAGACGGGTCCCGGATAGAGCGCCGTGTATTCGACTTAGGTGATATTCAGTCTGGTATGGGGGCATTGCACGAGCACATTAAGCGGTGCTTCCACGCTAGCGTTACAGAGCATGCGCTCAATACATGGAATGCTTAAGGAGCAATGGAATGCAAATCAGACAAGACGTCGCTGCGAAACGCCAGCTGGCAAAGAGCCTTATGGTTACAAAGTATCTTCATGAGCCTGTGAGCGTCACGCCTCAGCATGATGCGGCATCTGCGATTTCCACTGCTTTTGTACGCTATGGAAGTGCTGCTCTGATGCTTCTCGTGGTTGGTACTGGTGGGGCGCTCACCTCGGAGAATCTAAGCGCGGCAATTCGTGAAAGCAGGAGCTTCCGCGTAAGCGAGCTGAATCACAATGGGGTAATCCCTGGTGCTGTCGCCCCAGAGGTAGCAGCCCCGTCAGAAGAGCTGGCATTCGTGCGAGAGGCTCTGAAGCCCTCAGTAACTGAGCTTGCCCAGTTCTTCGGCGTTTCCCGGCAAGCCATTTACAACTGGCAGGCTGGAGAGCGTCTTGCAGATCATAACCTGCAGTTGCTCACCGAGCTGGCGAATGCCGCTCGCCTGCTTCAGGAGCATGGTTTGGCTGGCTCTTCGTCTGCTATCAAGCGAAAGCTACCTGGCGGCAAGACCATGCTTGAGCATCTGAAATCAGGCGAGGAAGGTAGACATGCTGCAGAGATACTGATCAGCATGCTGGCAAGAGAGGCGACAGAAAGGGCTCGCCTGAGCGAGCGACTCAAAGGTCGAGATGTTCCCGTGAGTCTCGGTGATATGGGCGCATCCACCGGCGACAAGTCGGTGTAATTTCGGAGCCCCTAGATGGCCGATCGGGACGGAAGTACGCCATGGAGACAGGGGGACATTCTGCTGCAAGACCAGCTGGATGCTATTGGCCTCTCGAGCGACGGTTCCGACTCGATAGCTATCGTGGCTACGCATGATTGCGATCTAGCTCGCCCCGTTGAGTTGGAGCCAAGGGTCGAGATTATTCTCGGCCGCATAATTGAAGAGAGTGCCCTGGACGGCGCCTTTACTTGCTGCAAAAGCCTTCGGCGCTTACATACCGGCCTTACGGCAGGCGGCACACATCTCCATGCGGACCTGGATGCCTCTGGAAAAATTGCTGTCCCTAAAGAGCTGCTCCTTCGGCATGCGCCGAGCACACAGCACCTGATGTCGATGGAAGAGCTCAACACATTCCAGATATGGCTGGCGGCTCGATATCGGCGAGCAGCATTTTCTGATGAGTTCAATGATCGGCTTGCAAAGGTTGGGGTGGCAGAACGCCTTCCGCGGCTCTTAAAGGGCAGCGGCTATTCCATACCAGCAATCTTCTTCGATGTAGATTCGGGGGAGGATGTGAGAAGAGACGGGCCTGATGACCCGCATGAGCTGGTCATTACTCTGCTCTATTCCACGGGCGTTGATCCAGGCGCCAGTCTGGCGATTGCGGAGAGAGCAAAGAGCGACATTGAGGGCCTTTTTCGGGCGCGGTGTATGAGGCGTAACGAGGGCGGGGCGGAGGTCTGGCAGTGGATTGAGTTGGTAGACGTCGAGGTTGTCGCCGATACCGCTCTTTCATATGCCCAGTCGCAAGTGCTGAAAAAATGGCAGGCCGACTATGTCAGCCTTCGTACTGACCCTCATCAGCCCGTGTTGGGAATTTGACCCTATGGAGTCCGGCCTGATCGATAAAGGTAACCAGCTGAAAAATATGATGATCCCGAGAAAAATCCCTATTGACTTAGAGACAAATATCATGGGATTATGAGAATTGCTGCAGGAATTTTCTGAGCAGCAAAAAGCCCACTAGACGCATAGCGTCACAGTGAGCCTTAAACCGTGCTTTCAAGGTTCGGCAAAACCGAGAGGCACTAAACGCAACCCAACCTTGGAGGCTAGGATTTATCATTTGCGGGGAAAGATATTACGCACGTTAATTTCCCCTGACAAGCCTACTAGACCGACGGTTTTCGACCTTCGGTGCCTCTGAGGTTCTCTGTACTGGAGATTAGTACATGGGCACCA
This sequence comes from Pseudomonas tohonis, assembly GCF_012767755.2. NCBI lineage: Bacteria > Pseudomonadati > Pseudomonadota > Gammaproteobacteria > Pseudomonadales > Pseudomonadaceae > Pseudomonas > Pseudomonas tohonis. The sequence continues at coordinate 6,766,012 of NZ_AP023189.1, read as the reverse complement.
TGATTTGTAGGCCTTTCATTACCCTCAAAAACGGTCGTCGTTTGTTTGCTCACGAGGTAGGCAAAACGGCGTTCTGTTTCGAGGTAGAAGAAGTCAAACCGGCGAAGTCTCGCGCACCTCTTCAAGGTGAGCTTGATTTGGACAGCATTGAGCCGGATGACGATTCTCCGCTCCATTGAGCGGACTTAATGAAGTGATGCCTTTTGTCTAGGAGGGGGTTCCCCCTCCTTTTTTGCCCTCATCCATCCCCTTCCTTAGCTGAAGTGCCCTGCTGGACCCCGGCATTTCGTGGGGCTAGACGGTGTATTCAACGTTCTCGCTGCTGGCTTAGCTATGTGGCTCGTCTTCTGTTCTTTTTTCGGGCCGAGCATGCAGGACTTTTTGTAGGTACCCCAGTGTTAGGGGATATCGATCCTTTTTTCTGAGGCAGGACGGCAGTTCAGGGATGAGCAAGTGAACCTGTCCGAGACCTAGAGGGCGCTCAGAGAGCGCCCCAATCCGCTCACGAGCACGCTTCTCTAGATTCCTATCCCTAGCGCCCCAGTCCACCTTCGAGTGATTACCGTGGCGGCCGCTCGGGAGACGGGAGGTCTGCTCCGCTAGCCAGCCTTTGTCATTCCTGTAGAGCCAGGCATAAATGCTTGGAATCAACTTACGTAATTGTTGCGGTGAGTCGCCTGGATGCTTCCGTGCAAGCCTGCACCACTGAGCGCGATGGTGAGCGCATTCCCGTTTTTTGAGTGCCGCTTTCCAGGCCTCCTTCACCGCAGGCTCAGCTTGTAGCAGCTTGTTCACTGTAGAAATGGACATCCCAATTCGTAGGCAGACCGTGTTCTTGTCGTGGCCACGCTTAAGGAGATCCAGAGCCTCTCGGCGGAGCTGAGGCTTTAGGAGTTTTGGCTTCAGCCGTTGCAGCTTTAGTGACTCCGGCCTAGCTAGTGGGATGGTTACGGGGAGAGAAGGCCTAGAGTGTTGTGGTTCATCTGAAGGTTCTGGGCCCTTGCTTGGCCTCAAGAAACTGGTCGAAGGATTCGAACATCCAGGTGATCGCCGCCAGATGCCTCAGCGGATGCCCCGGCGACCTTGGTGGTAGAAGCAGGTAGCGTAGATAGGCTTCTGCCTGCTGATCATTTGCGGGCAGCGCATCAAAGGGGTGAATCGCCTGCAGAGGCTTCGTGAATTTGGTGAATGACTCGATTGCTGAGGAAGGTAGCGAGCAGTGCCGGCCAGGCCAATGGGAAATTCCAGCAATCGCTGCGGCGTACGCATGCTTAAGACGTGTTATATCGATCCAGGTGTTAAAGCCAATGCCTGCCAGTCGCAGGCAGGCATCTGTTATGTGTTGAAGGCGAGACCGGGAACTCAGCCCGGGGTCCTCACAGCGGACCAGCTCATGGAGCGCCGGTAGGCACCATGAGAAGCGGCCTCTCCACATCCGCTTGTAGATCGACTCCCTCAATAACTCGAGATGGGTGGAGCAGATGAGTACCCCGGGGTACTGATGATCCAGGTGCCAATACGTCATCCCGAACCTGGCTATGTCTTCTTCCATGCATTCGGGGCAGGCTCTAAGCGGATGCTGGGCACCGAATCGTCCCGTTATCAGGCCGAGTCGGAATTTCAAAGAGCCAAGGTGGGGGCCGAGCATGGCCTGCTCAGCAGCTAGTGCTCCGTCATACGATTGGAACGGTGCAAAAAAGCGCAGGATTGTGTGCTGCCGAATGATTTCGGCGGCTGAGCCGAGTGATCCGCCCGTACGATCTGCCAAGACCCTCACATTGGAGGGGAGGTCGTGCTGCGTTCCCTGTTGGGCATGACCGAACAGTCGCTCACAGGTTTGCGCCGGCAGAGTGTTGCCCCAAAAAATATGGTTTCTGCTGCACAGGCTGAATAGCGATTCGTTAGGCAGCCATGACCTTATTGGAGTCGATGGATGAGGCGAGATTTCGGCGGCCAAAGGAGGCATACGAGATGGCTTTATGCAGCTTCATTTCTCGAGCTTAGTTCGATTTAAAGAGACCAGAAGGTCCTCCCGATTGATTCCTTACGTTCCTGGCCACGGCGCGGGACTATAGTCTCCCCGACTTCTAAAGAGGTATGAGACACTCAACGGTGTATAAATTTATGTAAAAGTAGGAGTAAAAACTCTGCTTTTAATAACCTAGAAAATTCTTTATTGAGTCTAAACAAGGCTGCTATGAGGCGGAGACCCTAGCCAGTGAGTGACCAGGATCCTCGAGAGATCGCACAGCTGTTCAACGAGATTCGCCAGAGCTTGGCGACTCGTTATGGAGAGCTGATTGGTGTCCGGGATTTATGGCTCGTGATGGGGTTTCCTTCGCAGGAGGCACTTCAGCGTGCTTATGCGAGAGGAACTATAGGGTTACCGATTTTTGAGATTGAGCATCGGCGTGGCCGATTTGCGCTAACAACGGAAGTAGCTAGCTGGCTGGTGAAAAGTCGCCAGGCTGCTACCAGCAATGAGGGTATCGAATGAGAACTAGCTAACTACTAGGGGCTAGATAGACAAAAGCCCAAGTTGTGGAGACTTGGGCCTTTGCGGATTTGTCAGATTGCTACCCGACGAATCCATTTTCTATCTCACCATGTGGTGCGTCAAGCGCCACACAGGTCCCCTTTTTCCCCAAAAAATCAGAATCGCTCAAGGCGAGGCTCCCGTTCATCCCTCGGTTGTGCTCCGTGTCCGACAGAGCGCAACAAGGGGGGAAAAGCAGCGGAAACGCATCCGACGAGCGGTGGGTAGAAAGTGAGGTTCGGAGATGCAATCAAAAATTCAGCGCTATCAGCGAATCATGGCCAGGCAAAGCCACTTCTTGTGGGGAATGGAGTATCAGCCTGGAATCCGTGCTGTACGAGGTGAAGCGCCGAGAGGGTCGAGGCCCAGCCAACTATTGTCGGCGCGGTTACGCCGGGTAATCCACGTACTGTCCACGACTGAGCGGGTCTTTGCCCAGTTTGGGCTCTATCACCCCGATCTATTCGAGCTCCACGAGCAGCGAATGCTTCATCCCATATCGGCTGTGCACCCGTTACATGGGCATCCCCTGGCAGTAGGCATGGACCTACCTCCTGTGCTTGGGACGGTGGAGATAGCGCAAGCACTTAACTGTGGCCACGACCGGGTCCACCTAGTTGATGAACAGGGCGAGCCATACGTCGCTCCTTACCCCTTTCTGGGGGATTTGCTGTTGTACCTCAGGAATTATCTCGGGCAGCCGTACTGCGTCAACTGGACCATCAAACTTGACCACCGCGACTTCTCCGAGAAGAACCGCACGAGTATGAAAAGTTTGGCCGCGCAACAGAGAGACAAAGAGAGAGCGCAGCTGCGGCAGAAAATCGAACGAGAGCACTATAAAGCGGCAGGCATTCGCACTATTGAGCTCTCGCGTGATGACATCGATAAGGAGTTTCGGTCCAATTTGAACTTTCTGTTCAGTTGGCATGGAGCTCCGGCGATTTCTGATAGGTCGTTAGGGGCAGATTTTGACGAAGAAGTTAAATCCGCGATTCTTTCTGGTCTGCCGGTGAATGAAACAATTAAAAGGTACTCATCGCACTGGGGAAGGCAGCACGAGTTTTTAGCCAGGCTGTACCAGAATATTTGGGAAAGAAAGCTTCCGGTAGATATGTTCTCACCAATTCTGATCGATAGCCCATTTTCTATTAAATTTGAAGATGCGTTAGATCACTACGCTCACCTGTTCAGGGAGGTGGAGAAATGAAGATTGGTGACCAGTTGATAGTGAAAGAGAAGTTCTGCGGGTTGGTTACGGGTGTTGAGTATTATTTTCTTTGTAGCATCGCCGAAATCGAGAGAGTAAGGCTGGTTGTATTCAATAAGCACGATACAGTGTATGCGGCGCAGTTTATAAGCATGCCAAGAGACGATTTTGAAGAGGGGCTAGTAGAGGGGAAGATCACTCATGCAGAAGTGCAGCGTAAATTTCCAATCTGGCTTTCAAAGTTAGAAGATATTGATATCTCTTTTCTGGAGCAGTCTAGGCGCTCTACTGTTAAAACATACTCTCAGTATGTGCAGGGTCGCTATGAGGTCATACACGAAGCCATATGTAATAGAGAAGAAATTCTTAAGTCGGACAATCCGAACAGGATGCTTAATTATTTGGCTTCACAGAAAGGGCGAAAGCAAAATCCTGGCAGATTCAAACTCTGGTTTTTTGCTTATACCTTGTTTAGCGACAATGTCTGGGCGTTAATGCCGGAGTTTAGCAATATTGGCGGGTGGGATCGGGAGGCCAAGGGACAGGAGAGCCGATTTGGGCGGCGTGATCAGTACGGTGCTCCAGCAATGTTCAATGCTGATTCTGAAATGAAGAAGAAAATTAAGTCTGGATTTAAGCGCTATGGCGGACCGCACGAGTCAAGGAAGAGCACATACCGGAAAGTACTTGAAAGAGAGTTTGGATGTATCGCGATCATGGATGACTCAGATAATGAAAAATTTATTCATCCGGATTCAGTTCCGTTCCCGTCCATAGATCAGTTCAACTACTGGGTTAGTGTGATGTTTGATGAAAAGGATATTCAAGAGCATCAAAAGGGCAAGTATGCTGCCAAGGCCAAATCTGGGCATGTGGGTAAATTCTCAGAGGGATTAAGCAGTGTGTATGAGAAGGTGGAGTTTGATGGATATTATCTTTGCGAGAAGGTAGTCTCGCTGGATGGAGAGACAATGATCCCCGCTTTCTGCGTAGTAAAAGCGGTTTGCGTCTTGTCTGGAGCTATTCTTGGTATCGGATTTGCGCGTGGCGCAGAAAGTCTAGAAGCCTACAAAATGGCTTTGTTTTCCATGGCTATAAATAAAGGCAAGTTTCAATCTCTTTTCGGCTACAAGTCTCGACATGAATGGCCTTGTGAAGGGTTGGGACCTGACATTGTTACTGATAGAGGCCCCGGCGCGGCGCTGGAAATTAAATTCGGACATGACTGGATTAGCACATTAGAGCTAACGCCCTCTGAGTCGGGGCAATCGAAGGCGACGGTTGAGTCCTCTCATAGGCGTAAGAAAAATGTGCCAGATGATAAAGGACATTTTCAGAGTAGGCTGGATTACATCCAACTCGCAAAACGAGAAATCGCAAGAGCCATAGCACACAATCATTCTTCTGACGCCAGTGCGCGTTTAACACCGCGAATGTGGAAGGAAGAGTTTGCACCAACGCCACATAATATTTGGTCGTATTTTAGCCTGCGAGGGAGAACTTCGGCTCGTGCAATGGCATTTGACAACGCCGTACGAAATTTCTTGGCTCCACGGTCAGTTACTATAAAGCGAGATGGAATTTATCTCGAAGGGTTTAACTACTTCTTAACAGAGCTCGAATCGTCAGGCTTATTCGATTACGTCGCTCGTAATGGCTCTATTTCGGCCAGTGCGTATGTTATGAACATGTGTGTTCGGTACATCTGGCTTGAGCATAGGGGCGTCATTTATGAGCTGTCCGCTAGGTATCCGATTCGCGTTGCAGACGAAGAGAAGTTCATTACGATATTTGAATTGGAGGAGCTAGCAAAGATCAGGGCAAAAACTAAATCCAAGCATCGACGAGCAGTGCCTGCTGTGCATGCAATAGCTGATGAGGATTTCTATGAAAGTACCGGCGAGACGATGGATAGCGGTGAGAGAAAGACTGGCCGATATAAAAGAACGGCAAGTGTTCGCAGAGCTGAAGCTGACCAGAAGCAGCTTCAAGGGCGATAGAGATGCACAACCTGTTCGTAGACAGATATGCAGGGCGGTCTGAGCGCAAATACATTAAGGAGCGAACTACGGTTCGGCCAGACCCTATAGCTGGGTTGGAGGGGTGCAACGTACATACTGCATCATTTCGGTTAGAGAGCCAGCTTAAGGCAATTTTTTTGCCAAATGATTTTGCATTTGATTTTATTTGCGAAATGATTGAAAGCTCTGCTTGGTACTGTTCACGCAAGTATCCTGATGAGGTCTCGTACAATAGAAGCATATTCCACCCTGCTTCTGAAGAAGTGATGCCGGTCTGCCTTACTGGTCTGGCTGGCGTTGGGAAGACCGCATTGATCAGTGCCCTGCTAAAGGTACTGCCCGGGCCTGCTGAGTATCAATCCCAAGTTCTTGGCACAAAAATAAATATAATTTCTCATTGGGTAACTACGGGGCGTGATAAGGGAACTCCGAAGCAGATCTTGTACGACATGGTTCAAAGCGCTAGCGAGGATCCGGTAAACCGAGCTCTAAAAGCGCCTCAGCTGATGGTGCTGGCAAGGTCATTCTCCGGGAAGTATGGGCTGCCTCTTCTAATCATGGACGAGATGCAGCACGTAACACTTAGCAGCGCAACTACCATGATTACTGCTCAGATCCTCACCTTCGCCAATTTGGGCGTGCCGCTTCTGTATGTTTCTAATTACAGTCTGCAAAATGCATTATTTAATCGAAATGCAGAGGATACACAGAGACTTACAGCAAACCCGCGGATACTTGAGCCTGATGATCCAGAAAGCGATGACTGGAAGGCCTATGTGCATGAGTGTGTCAGGGTGATGGGGTCTTATATGACAGTGTGAATCGCCCCGGGTTTCGTGGAGGCCCCAACTCTTGAGAAGATGAGGCCATGAGAAAGACTACGACCTACTCCCCCGAAGTCCGTGAACGTGCTGTGCGCATGGTTCTGGAACACCTGAACGACTACCCCTCCGAGTGGGCGGCCATTGAGGCCATTGCGCCGAAAATCGGCTGCGCAGCGCAAACCCTGCATGGCTGGATTCGCCGCCAGCAGACCGATGCCGGTCAGCGCCCTGGTCAGACCAGCGAAGAGCGCGAGCGCATAAAGGCCCTGGAGCGCGAGAACCGCGAGCTGCGCAAAGCCAACGAGATTCTGCGCCTGGCCAGTGCGTATTTTGCCCAGGCGGAGCTCGACCGCCGCACCAAATCCTGAGGGCATTTGTCGATCAGCATCGTGACCGTCTCGGGGTCGAGTCGATCTGCCGTGTCTTGCAGATCGCCCCGTCCGGTTACCGCAGGCACGCGGCTCAGCAGCGCAACCCGGCATTACGTTGCTGCCGTGCTCGACGCGATGACGCATTGATCCTGGAAATCCAGCGTGTATGGGACACCAACATGCAGTGTTATGGCGCGATGAAGGTCTGGAAGCAGCTCCGGCGAGAAGGCACCGAGGTGGCCAGATGCACGGTGGAGCGGTTGATGCGTCGGGCTGGATTACAGGGCATCAGGCGCGGCCAGGTCATGCGAACAACGGTGGCCGGCGACAAGTCGCTCTGTCCGCTGGATCGTGTGCAGCGCCAGTTCCATGCCGACCGTCCAAATCAGCTGTGGGTGTCGGACTTCACGTACGTGTCGACCTGGCAGGGCTGGCTGTATGTGGCCTTCGTGATTGACGTGTTTGCGCGGCGGATCGTTGGCTGGCGAGTCAGTACCAGCATGAAGACCGACTTCGTGCTGGATGCTCTGGAGCAAGCCCTGTATGCCCGCCAGCCGCATTGCACGGGTGGTCTGATCCATCACAGCGACCGTGGCAGCCAGTATGTCTCGATCCGCTACACCGAGCGGCTGGCAGAGGCCGGTATTGAACCCTCGGTTGGCAGCAAGGGCGACAGCTACGACAACGCCTTGGCTGAGACTATCAACGGGCTGTACAAGGCCGAGCTGATTTACCGCCAGTCGTGGAAGAGCCGCGAGGCTGTTGAGATGGCGACCTTGAAATGGGTGCACTGGTACAACCACCAGCGCCTGTTGAGCTCAATCGGCTATATCCCGCCTGCGGAGGCTGAGGCAAACTTCCACCAGCAACAAGCAGGTCAGGCCATGGCGGCCTGACTTAAACGAAACGGCCTCCACAAAAGCCGGGGCGATTCACCCGCAGGCCCGCGCAGCTGTTGATGCGGTTATGCGCCGTCCCCCTTTAGCCGTTCTGGCAGGTGATGTCGGCTCGGGTAAAACCGAACTTGCTGAAACCATCGGTGATGCTGTCGCTCGGCAAGAGGGTATCGACATCACCCTCTACCCTTTGAGCCTCGCGACTCGCGGACAGGGCCGTGTGGGAGAAATGACCCAACTGGTTTCAGCCGCATTCGACTACACCATCGAGGCTGCAGAGAAGCTCAAGAACTCAAGCGGGAAGGCCCGCGGTGCTGTGTTGCTGCTGATTGACGAAGCTGATGCTTTGGCCCAATCCCGAGAAAATGCACAGATGCACCACGAGGATCGTGCAGGGGTAAATGCCTTCATTCGAGGCATTGACCGCATTGCCAACCAGAAGCTTCCAGCGGCAGTGCTGATGTGTACCAATCGACTCAAAGCTCTTGATCCCGCAGTGCAGCGGCGAGCCGCTGAGGTACTGACGTTTGGTCGCCCTGACGAGGCCCAGCGGCGCTATTTGTTGAGTTCGAAACTAGAAGGCCTAGGTCTTCCGGCTCTTGCGATTGACCAGCTAGTGAAGCTGACAGGACCCCGGGAAGCGAATGAGCCTGGCTTTACATTCTCGGATATCAACCAGCGACTGATTCCTTCCATCATTCTTGCTGCCTATCCGAACAAGGCCGTGGACGCGCGTGAGGCACTGCTCACCGCTCAAGCAATGAAGCCCACGCCAGCGTTCCAGGATCGCTGAGTCACTGCTGTGTGACTGATCAGAGAGGCAGAGTTATGACGCAAGCAGTTGTCACTCGTCGTGATGGTGATGTGTTTCAAGCGCGAATGTTCTGGCTTTATGCCGCCCGCTTGCTCGACGAAGGAGGCCCAATCATCCGCGTGGGTTTCGAGTCCGGGTTGAAAGGGTTCGACGATATTTGGGTTGAATATGATCCTCGTCGCGCGCCTCAAGATCATCGAGGCAACTCGGTTCATATTGAACGAATGCAATGTAAGTGGCACGCGATCCCTGGCTCGTTTACTCATGGGGATCTAGTACGACCCGATTATATCAATGCGACTACCACCTCTATGCTGCAGCGTGCTCTCGCTGCGCATCGACATGACATGGCCAATGAGTGCACGTCTAGGCTGGTTTTAGTCACCAACCACATGGCAGATCTAGCTGATGCCTTGGCGAAATGCATTCGCTCAAAGTCCCTAAATCTCGATGTGGATAAGCTGTTTCAAGGAACAACTGAGCGTAGTGCGACTGGGAGCTTGCGTAAGCTGTGGCGCGACCACCTCGGTGTAGAAGAAGAGGAGCTACGGGCACTTTGTAATCGTCTGGCTTTCCACCTGACCCGCGACTCGTTGGATGGGTTGCGCGATCTTTTGGACAGCGCATGTCGTGCGAATGGGTTGGTTAGGCCTGAGCCGAACGCGAGCGTCACTGTCTACGACGGAAATATCTTCGAATGGGTCGGGCAACGCAGAGCTGTGTTCGACCGATCAGACTTTAAAGATAAGTGTGCGCAAGAAGGGTTACTGGCCGAAAAGCCGAAGGCAGCTCCACTGATATTTGGCGTGAAGTCGTTCGAGCACGCCCTCGATCGAATGGAGAGCCGCTGTGCTCAGGTGCTGAATTTGGTCCCAGAGTTTGATGAGCGGACGATACGAGATGAGAGCTCCTGGAGAGATTCGCTTCTGCCCAAGCTCCGAGAGTTTTTATTGAATGTGCCCTCCGAAGATGGGCGTATCCGTCTGGCGATCGAGGCTCATGCCACTCTGGCTTTTGCGGCTGGAGCTGTACTCGATGCTAAATCTGGAAGGCTGACAGAATTAGAGCAGCGCTCGCCTGTCATGAAGATTTGGGCGCCAGATGACGAGACCCTGAGCAGTGCATCCAACGGGTGGGTATTCTCTGAGCACGAACTAGATCCCGATGGTAGCGGCACAGTCTGTGCGGTCAGTTTGACTCGTGAGACGGAAGGTTCGGTACGGCAATTTCTTGAGGAGAACCCGGGGCACTTCCGTCGTCTGCTGGTAGCGACTTTGGTGGGGGGGGCCTCGCCACGAGCTCTTACGTCAGGAGCTCATGCAAACCACCTAGCCGAGCAGCTAGCCACGAAAATCGCCGCCGATCGAGCGGTCGACTTAGCGGCGAGGCGTGAGCGCTATCACCTGTTCATTTCGGCACCTAATGCTTTCACGTTTTATCTTGGAAGGCAGGCACCACTACTTAAGCCACTGACGTTGTACGAATTCGATTTTGATTTCCAGGCCGATGGATCTTATCGGCCATCGCTGTCGTATCCAGAGATAACTTCAGCCGCTAGTTAGGGAGGCGGCTTAACTGCAGCTTCAGCAATCTATGGCCGCGGATAGCACAGTACGCGACACCATAAGCTCCAGAGGAATGAATGTATGCATATGACCGGGCTTGAGCGATTGGCACGAAGCATGATTGCGTTAGGTATAGATATTCAGCAGTTCCTCTTTGTAAACGGAGCTGCGACCTTTGATTGCCTTTTCTCGATGAGAGGAGACTTCGAGTTGACGATGACGTCTCGTGGCGAAAACCCTAAATTCTTTCAGTTTCAGGTCACGGACAATTTCCACATGTCCGCCTACCTGGGTGATCTCTTCCAAGATCTGATGAGCGTGCTCAAGACCCATGGCATGTCCACAAATGAATTTAAATCTTCAGATTTTTTCCAGGCACTTAATGCAGCTGTGCCGCACGAGGCAAGCCCGGATAGGGCACCGACCCCGCAGCAAATCTTGACCCTTCGTCATGATCTTGAGGAGAGAGATCGGCCATTCTTCGATGCCTGGATCTACTGGGGGCCGGATAGGGGACCAACTGCGTCCAATCTTAAGAAGACCCTAATAGTCTTTGGGCCTGATGCAATGCAGTTCAGCCTAAGGAACCGAGCCTCTTCTAGATGGAGCGCTAATGACCTTGGCCGCGCCTGGCAGGGCTAGACCAAGTCGAACCTAGCAGCAATGAGGCTAGGTTGCGTCATTAGTGAGCGTGGCTCGAAAGCGCTCGAACAGACTTTCTTACTACGCGTTAGAGCGTTTTTCTGAATTCCTAGCAAATCGAACAGACTTTCAATAATTTCCTTACGGGCTGGAAGGCCCGGGTTTTGGGCACACGACAGAACAGACTTTATTCCTGATTATCACCCCGCAAGGGGGCCTTTTCGTTTCCGCCGTGCGCTATCCGTGTAGGCTCTTCACGGGGGCGTCGCACACGTGCGTCTGGCTACCAGGCGCCCAGCGCCAAGTGGCGGTCGCCACCGCATCGTGCGCATGCAGGCTCTCCGCATGCACCACGCGTAATCGGTAGGCCGCTGCCCAAGGCTGGCGTTGCAAGGCGTGGCCCAGGCGACGCGCGGCGTCTTCGCAGAACAACAGGTTGCGGCCATTGGCTATCGCGAAGGCTTGCTCATCGGCGCGTTTCACGGCGGTCTGCAGGGCGGTACCCAGGGCTGCTTCCGCTTCGTCCAGCAGCGCCACCAGCGGCAGCTCCTCGCCCGTGACACGGACACGCAGGTGGGCCTGGCTGCGCTGGCTGTGGGGCGTCGCCGGCATGCCCGCCTGGCTGCCGAGCCACTCATGCACGTCTTCGAAGGACGCCAGTGGGTCGGTGAAGTGTCGGGCGAAGGCTTGCTGGGTCGCCTGTCGCGACAGCGCCGCCGAGCAGGGGCAGGTGGATGAATAGCCGACCTGCGCTTGCAGTTCCACGTGAAACCCCCATGGATCCAGGCGTGCGGCGATCTCGAAGGGATAGGCCTTGTAGCCGGAAAGCGCGCTCACCAGCGCCGGTCGCTGCAGGAGCAACTCGCCACGCAGCTCCAGGGAGGCGCTCTGCGACAGGCCTTCATGGCTGTCCAGGCAGCGTTGCAGCAGCTGGCGCAGCACGGGCAGCGTCGCCGGCCTGCCACCCAGCTCCTCACCCAGCGCCAGGTATAGCCGGGACATATGGATGCCTCGCGCGCCGCTGTCATCGAGGCTCACGCCAATATCCACCCGTGCCTGTACCCGCTGGCCATCGAGGACCAGGGGCAGGGCGATGTCGCTCATGCCCACCCAGTCGAGGGGACCGAGGCAGGGCGCGTTCTGTGTGGCCACGTCGGGCAGGTTCTGGACGTTCATCGGCAATCCGGGGCTTGAGTTCGGTTGAATATGTTATGTTATAACACTTAAAAATCAAGCGAACCTCCCCATGCCCGATTTTCCCTTCAGCGAGCAGGAACTGCTCGCCCAACCCGCCCAGCGCTACATGGACGACGCCCAGCAGGCGTATTTCCGTGCCTTGCTGCTGACCGAGCGCGACGACCTGCGCAGCCGCATAGACGAGGAAATCGATGAGCTGCGCGAAACGCAACCGGCCAGTGATGACGCCGATATCGCCAGCCGCGAGGAACAGCGCCAGTGGCAACTGCGGCGCCTTGAGCGGGAAAAGAAGCTGCTGGACAAGATCGACGGCGCCCTCGAACGGCTGGCCCGTGGCGAATACGGCTGGTGCCGCGAGACCGGCGAGCCCATCGGCCTGCGCCGGCTGCTGCTGCGCCCCACCGCCGAGCTGTGCATCGAGGCCAAGGAGCGCCAGGAACAACGCGAGCGCCACCGGCGCGACGCCTGATAGCCCAGAGCGGCCGCCCGAGCCGCCCAGCCTGAACCGGAGAACCCCATGACCGCCCGACTCCCCGTCACCCTGCTTTCCGGCTTCCTCGGCGCCGGCAAGAGCACCCTGCTCAACCACGTGCTGAAGAACCGCGAGAACCTGCGCGTCGCCGTGATCGTCAACGACATGAGTGAAATCAACATCGACGCCAGCGAGGTACAGCGCGACGTCAGCCTCAACCGCGCCGAAGAGCGCCTGGTGGAGATGAGCAACGGCTGCATCTGCTGCACCCTGCGCGAGGACCTTCTGGAAGAGGTCGGCCGCCTCGCCGGCGAAGGGCGCTTCGACTACCTGCTGATCGAGTCCACCGGCATCTCCGAGCCCCTGCCGGTGGCCGAAACCTTCACCTTCCGCGACGAGCATGGCCAGAGCCTGTCCGACCTGGCGCGGCTGGATACGCTGGTCACCGTGGTCGACGGCGTCAACTTCCTGCGCGACTTCCACGAAGCGCAAAGCCTCGCCAGTCGTGGCGAGACGCTGGGCGAGGAGGACGAGCGCTCCATCACCGACCTGCTGATCGAACAGGTGGAGTTCGCCGACGTCATCCTCATCAGCAAGATCGACCTGATCAGCCAGGCCGAGCGCGAGGAGCTCACGGCCATCCTCGCGCGGCTCAACACCCAGGCCGAGATCCTGCCCATGAGCATGGGCCGGGTGCCGCTGGAGAAGATCCTCGACACCGGTCGCTTCGACTTCGACCGCGCCGCCGAGGCGCCCGGCTGGCTCAAGGAGCTGCGTGGCGAGCACGTGCCGGAAACCGAGGCCTACGGCATCGCCTCCACCGCCTACCGGGCGCGTCGGCCCTTCCACCCGCAGCGCTTCCACGCGTTCCTCAATCGCGAGTGGAGCAACGGCCGGTTGCTGCGCTCAAAGGGCTTCTTCTGGCTGGCCAGCGCCTGGCGCGAGGCGGGCAGCTGGTCCCAGGCCGGCGGGCTGATGCGCTACGGGCATGCCGGGCGCTGGTGGCGCTTCGTGCCGCGCGAGCAGTGGCCCACCGACGAAGACGGCCTGCGCGCGGTGATGAAGCACTGGGATGCGGAGGTGGGCGATTGCCGCCAGGAGCTGGTCTTCATCGGCCAGGGCATCGACTTCGAGCGCCTGCATGCCGAACTGGACGCGTGCCTGCTGGATGCCGCAGAGCTGGCCCAGGGGACCGAGGGCTGGTCGCGCCTGGTCGACCCCTTCGACGGCCTGGTAGGGGAGGTCGCCTGATGCAGGCCTTGGCGCTGCGCCTCCCGCCCCGTGCGGCAATCGGCGACACCCCGGCGGTTCTCGGCGAAGCCTTGCGGGAGGAGGTCAACCTCGCCGTGTGGGAACGCCCGCTGCCCCCACGCATCGCCGACTACGCCCGCTGGCTGCTGCAGGTCGGGGAGCCGCTGAGCGAATCCCTGACCCTGGAGCTGGCGGACCCGGAGGCGCCGCTCGACCTGGACGACCTGGCGCGGCGCTTCCACGACATCGAAGGCCGCGCCGACTTCATCGCCGATGTGGCCTGGCTGGTACGCGCCTTCGCCTGCCTGCTGGATGCCCGCCGCGTCGGCCTGCGCCTGCGTCGACTGGACCGCGCCATGTGCCCGCGCTACCACGTCGACCATGTGCCGCTGCGGCTGATCACCACCTACGCCGGTGCCGGCAGCCAATGGCTGCGAGAGGGGCAGATGCCTCGCAACCGCCTGGGCGATGCGGCTGCCGAGCCCAAGGCCGTGCCGGCCGGGCAGGCCATGGGCGCAGGTCATGTGGCGTTGTTCAAGGGCGAGAAGTGGATCGGCAATGAGGGGCGAGGGGTTATCCACAGGTCGCCCGATGTCATGCCCGGCGATGCGCGCCTGCTGCTGACCCTGGATTGGCTGGCCTGATCCGGCTGTGACCCGGCCAGGCACAGCCCTGCCAAGGAGCGGGATAAAAAAAGGGCCACCCGGAGGTGGCCCTGTATCACCGAGGCCCTGCCGGCCATGCCGGTACGGGCGAGGTACCCAAGGCTATTGCACACCCTGGCTGTTACCGGCTGATGACGACGGGCCTTCCCAGGTGCCCTTGCTCGGCCCCTCGCAGAAGGGCTTGAGGTAGCGCGCGTCGGTGGCCACGCCGTAGTAGTGGATGTCCTGGCGGTAGGCGATGTTGCTCACCTGGGCGTTATTGCACACCCCGAACGCGCCACTCGGGCACTGGTCGGCGTAGCTAACCTCCACCTTCTGCCCGGGCATCTCCGGCTTGCAGAAGCCGTCGCGGAACAGCTGCTCAGGGATGCTGCGGTTTTGCTGGCAGACCTTCACATCGAGCGTGTCGCTCTGGCTGTGGACGATGCAGGCCTCGGCCAGCGCATCGGCGGACAGGACCAGCAGCAGGGGCAGTAGGCAGAGACGCATGAACGCAGGACCTCGGGAAAATAATGGGCGCGACTCTAGCACGAGGCTTTATTCCGAACCCGTGACGCAGCACCATAGCGCGATGCTTGC
Source organism: Pseudomonas tohonis (assembly GCF_012767755.2). NCBI lineage: Bacteria > Pseudomonadati > Pseudomonadota > Gammaproteobacteria > Pseudomonadales > Pseudomonadaceae > Pseudomonas > Pseudomonas tohonis. Next base: position 6,750,969 of record NZ_AP023189.1, on the reverse strand, counting down.
CCATATCCCCACCCACCTGGTGGCCGGCCCCCTCGGCGCCGGCAAGACCAGCCTCATCCGCCACCTCCTGGCGCAGCGCCCGAGCGACGAGCGCTGGGCGGTGCTGATCAACGAATTCGGCCTGGTCGGCCTGGATGCCGCGTTGCTGGAAACCGGCGACGACGGCATCGCCCTGGCCGAAGTGGCCGGCGGCTGCCTGTGTTGCGTCAACGGCGCGCCCTTCCAGGTCGGGCTCGGGCGCCTGCTGCGCAAGGCGCGGCCGGATCGGCTGTTCATCGAGCCCTCTGGCCTCGGCCACCCCGCCGAGCTGATGCGCCAATTGCGCGAGCCGCCCTGGGAAGGCGTGCTGGCGTTGCAGCCGAGCCTGCTGGTGCTGGATGCCGCCGCCCTGGCCCGTGGCGAGGCACTGCCCGACAGCCAGCGTGATGCCCTGGAGGGCGCCGGCCTGCTGGTGCTGAACAAGGCCGAGAACCTCGACGAGGCCACCCGCCAGCGCCTGGCGGCGCAATTGCCGTCCCTGCCGCAGAGCTGGACGGTACAGGGCCGCCTGCCCCTGGCCGAACTGCCGGGGCTCGACGCCAAGGCGGGTGCCGCTGTGGATAACCCGGCCCCGCCCGGTGGCCAGGCGGCTCCGGCCGCACTGTGGATAAACCCCCGACAGCCCCTCGTCCAGGCGCAGGGTTCGGCGGACGGCTGGAGCATCGGCTGGCGCTGGCACCCCTCGCAGACCTTCGAGCTGATGCGCGTGCAGCTGTGGCTGGCGAGCCTGCCCTGGCGCCGCGCCAAGCTGGTTATCCACAGCAACGCGGGCTGGTTGTCCGGCAATGTCCTGGATGGCGCGCCCGTCCACTGGCAGGCCAGCGAGTGGCGCAAGGACTCGCGGCTGGAACTGATCTTCGCCACACCCCAGGACGAGGAAGCGCTCAAGGCGGGGTTCGAGGCCTGCCGCCTTTCCTGATCCACAAACGAAAACGGGCCCTCGCGGGCCCGTCGTCGGGAATAAAACGGCTACGGGTTAACGCAGCCAGAGCCACCTGGGCTCAAGGGATCAATCCTGGTTCATCCGCGAGTGGGTGCGGGTGTCCTTCATGAAGACGTACACCAGCAGCGAGCAGGCGATGCAGCCGGTCACGTACCAGTAGAAGCCGCTCTCCATGCCGATGCTCTTGAACCACAGCGCCACGTACTCGGCGGTACCGCCGAAGATGGACACCGTCAGTGCGTAGGGCAGGCCCACGCCCAGCGCGCGGATCTCGGTGGGGAACAGTTCGGCCTTCACCACGGCGTTGATCGAGGTGTAGCCGCTGACGATGATCAGCGCCGCCATGATCAGGAAGAACGCGCCCCACCAGGTCTCGATGGTGTGCAGGGTGCTGAGGATCGGGTAGGTGAACAGCGTGCCCATCACCCCGAAGGCGATCAGGATCGGACGGCGGCCGATCTTGTCCGAGAGCGCCCCCACCAGGGGTTGCAGCAGCATGAACAGGAACAGCGTGGCGGCCGAGATCATGGTCGAGTCGTTCTTGCTCATGCCGACCGTGTTGACCAGGTATTTCTGCATGTAGGTGGTGTAGGTGTAGAAGGCCAGGGTGCCGCCCATGGTCAGGCCGATCACGGTGAACACTTCCTTGGGGTGGCGCATCAGGGTGCGCAGCAGGCTTTCCTTGGGCTTGTCCTTCTTCTTGGTGAAGGACTCGGTCTCTTCCATGCCGCGACGCAGGAACATCGCCACCACCGCGCACAGTGCGCCGATGAAGAAGGGTACGCGCCAGCCCCAGCTTTCCAGCTGTTCGGTGGACAGGGTCTGCTGCAGCAGGATCAGCACCGCCAGCGCGATGAGCTGGCCGGAGATCAGGGTCACGTACTGGAAGCTGGAGAAGAACCCGCGACGCTCCTTGGTCGCCATCTCCGACAGGTAGGTGGCCGAGGTGCCGTATTCGCCACCGACCGACAGGCCCTGCAGAAGGCGGGCGACCACCAGCAGGATGGGCGCGGCGATGCCGATGGTTTCATAGCTGGGCGTCAGCGCGATGATCAGCGAGCCGAAGCACATCAACAGGACCGAGGCCAGCAGGGCGGCCTTGCGCCCCTTGCGGTCGGCGTAGATGCCCATCAGCCAGCCGCCGATCGGGCGCATCAAGAAGCCCACGGCGAAGATCGCGGCGGTGTTCAGGAGCTGGGCGGTCAAATCGCCCTGGGGGAAGAAGGCCTTGGCGAAGTACAGCGAGAAGGCGGCGTAGACGTACCAGTCGTACCACTCGACCAGGTTGCCCACCGAGCCGCTGAAGATGGACTTGATGCGTTGGGATGTCGTGCGGGGTGCTGCTGAGGCAGTCAGGGTGCTGGTGCTTTCCATCGTGTTTCCTCGATTCATAGTTGTTGTTGTTAGGCACGGCCTTCGCCGCGCTTGGGGTGCGGGCACATAGCAGGAGCTGTGCCAGTGCCGAAAAGCACCGGAGTAGAGGGCTCGAGGGGATTTAACCGGGCATTTTTGCGCGGATTGGCGCTTATCGCGGAGGGGTCATAAGCGGAATTCCGCCTATCAATCGATGGCCAGGTAGGGGCGAATTCATTCGCCAAGCGGTGCACAGCGCCACCGACGGAGCTGAAGTATCCACAGTGTTTTTCCCGGGCGAATGAATGGGCCTCTGCATTGCTCACAATTACTGTGGAGCCGACTGTTAGCACCCTGTGGATAGATTGCCAGGAGCCCCTTGCCGCGGTGCGTTCAGGAGTGTGCTCAGATTTCGATCAGTGCCGTCCATTCGCGGCTGAAACCGCTCCCACAGGCGAGGATGCGCCTGTAGGAGCGAATTCATTCGCGAAGAAATCCCCAGCCGCGCGTGCTCATCCCCAGTTGCCCACAATTGCTGTGGAGCCAACTGTGCGCGATCTGTGGATAGATCGATATGGGCCAGTAACCACAGGGCTTTGAATGGTGTGCTCAGATTTCGATCAGTGCCGCCAATTCGCGGTTGAGACAGCTCCCACAGACGAGGGCGCGCCTGTAGGAGCGAATTCATTCGCGAAGAAATCCCCAGGCGTGCGCACTCATCCCCAGTTGCCCACAATTGCTGTGGATCCAACTGTGCGAGGTCTGTGGATAGATCGATATGGGCCAGTAGCCACGGTGCTTTGAATGGTGTGCTCAGATTCCGATCAGTGCTGCCCACTCGCGGTTGAGACAGCTCCCACAGACGAGGACGCGCCTGTAGAAGCGAATTCATTCGCGAAGAAATCCCCAGGCGCGCGTACTCATCCCCAGTTGCCCACAATTGCTGTGGAGCCAACTGTGCGCGATCTGTGGATAGATTGACATGGGGCAGTAACCACGGGGCTTTGAACGGTGTGCTCAGATTTCGATCAATGGCGCCCATTCGCGGTTGAAACCGCTCCTACAGGCGAGGATGCGCCCGTGGGAGCGAATTCATTCGCGAAGAAATCCCCAGGCGCTCGGATTCATCCCCAGTTGCCCACAATGCCTGTGGAGCCAACTGTGCGCGGCCTGTGGATAGTTAGCTGTGAGCCATAGGGCACGAGGGTTTCACCGGTGTGCTCAGCTTTTGACCGGCCTCAGTCCTCATCCCCCGGCAGGAACTCGCCCCGGGCCAGGCCGTGGCGCTGCATCTTCTCGTTGAGGGTGCGGCGGGGCAGCTGCAGCAGGGCCATCACCGCCTTGATATCGCCCTTGCAACGGGCCAGGGCCTGGCGCAGGCACTGGGCCTCATAGGTTTCCATCAGTTCGGCCAGGGAGGGGTCGGCGCCGTCCGGGTTGCGGACCGCTGTGGATAACCCCAGGACATGGCGCTCCGCGGCGTTGACCAGTTCACGCACGTTGCCCGGCCAGTCGTGGGCCAGCAGTTGCGCCAGTTCGGCGGGCGTCAGGCTCGGCACCGGGCGGCCGAGGCGCTCGCCGGCCAGGGCGGCGAAATGCTCGAACAGCAGCGGCACGTCCTCGCGGCGTTCACGCAGGGCGGGCAACTGCAGCTCGGCGACGTTGAGGCGGTAGAGCAGGTCCTCGCGGAAGCGCCCGGCGCGCACTTCTTCCTTGAGATCCGGCTTGGTGGCGGCGATCACCCGCAGGTCGACGCGGATGCTCTGGTTCGAACCCAGGCGTTCCAGTTGCTGCTCCTGCAGTACGCGCAGCAGCTTCACCTGCTGGGCCAGGGGCATGCTCTCTATCTCATCGAGGAACAGGGTGCCGCCATCGGCGTGTTCCAGCTTGCCGATGCGCTTGCCCTGGGCGCCGGTGAAGGCGCCGCTTTCGTGGCCGAACAGTTCGCTCTCGAACAGGTTCTCCGGGATGGCCGCGCAGTTCAGCGCCACGAAGGGCTTGCCGGCGCGCGGGCCGAAGTCGTGCAGGCAGCGGGCGACCAGTTCCTTGCCACTGCCGGTTTCGCCGCGCAGGAGGATGTTCACCGGCGTCTGCGCCAGGTCCAGCACCTGGCGGCGCAGCTGTTCGATGGGACGGGAGAACCCCATCAGCCGCGCATCGAGGCGGGCGCGGTCGTCCACCTGGCGGCGCAGGCGGCGGTTCTCCTGGGTCAGGCGGCGCTTGTCCAGGGCACGGCGCAGGCTGCCCAGCAGGCGTTCAGGGGTGAAGGGCTTCTCGATGAAGTCATAGGCGCCCAGGCGCATGGCTTCCACGGCCTGGGGCACGTCGCCGTGGCCGGTGACCAGCAGGAAGGGCAGCTCGCGATCCAGCGCCTGGACCGCTTCCAGCAGCGCCATGCCATCCATGCCGGGCATGCGCAGGTCGCTGATCACCACGCCCTGGAAGTCGGCGTCGAGCCCGTCCAGGCATTCCGCCGCACTGGCGCAGAGGCGCACGGTGAAGCCCGAGAGCTCCAGCCACTCGCGCACCGCTTCGCGGATCGCGGCCTCGTCGTCGACGAAGATCAGATTCGGGGTCATGGCTGCTCCTCGGCAGGCTCGAAGATGGGCAGGCACAGGCGGAACACCGCGCCGGCGCCGCGGTTGCCGGCGCTGAGCCGGCCACCCAGTTCATGGACGATGGCGTAGGAAACCGCGAGGCCGAGGCCGAGCCCCTCGCCCACCGGCTTGGTGGTGAAGAAGGGGTCGAACACCTGGGCCAGGGTGTCTTCGGGGATGCCGCCGCCGTTGTCGGCGACTTCCAGGCACCAGTGCCCGTCCTCACGCAGCAGGGCGATCTCGATGCGCGGTGCGGTCTGTTCGGCGACCGCGTCGAGGGCGTTGCGCAGCAGGTTGACCAGCACCTGTTCCAGGCGGATGGCGTCGCCACGCACCCAGGCCGGCTGGCGCGGGTGCTGCTCGATGTGCACGGCGCCGTCGCGCAGGCGCGGCGCCAGCAGCTGCAGGGCCTTGTCCACCACGCTGCCGAGCTCCAGGGTCTCGCGCAGGCCGCCAGGGCTCTGCCGGGCGTAGGTCTTCAGGTGGGTGGTGAGGGCGGCCATGCGCTGCAGCAGTTCGTCGTGGCGGCCGAGGGCATTGCGCGCCTGTTCCAGCTGCCCGTTGTCGAGCATCAGGCGCAGGCTGCCCAGGTGCATGTGCAGGGCGGTCAGCGGCTGGTTGATCTCGTGGGCGAGGGCGGCGGACATCTGCCCCAGGGCCGCGAGCTTGGCCGCCTGCACCAGGCCATCCTGGGCGGTGCGCAGGGCGGCGGTACGCTGTTCCACCAGGCGTTCGAGTTCGTCGTGGCTCTGCCGGCGCAGGCGTGCCAGGCGCCAGCGCTGGTGCAGGAACAGGGCGAGGAAGAACAGCGCCAGCCACAGCCCGCCGGCGGCCAGGCTGGCGTCGCGGGCGGTGCCGGCGACGTTCTGCGGGCGATGCAGCAGGTGCAGGGTCCAGCCTTCGCTGGGCAGTGCCTGGGATTCCCACAGGTAGTCGGCCTCGCCGTCGGGCCCCTGCACCCGGACCAGGCGGCTGCCGTCGCCGAAGTCGTCGAGGGTACGGTGCACCAGCGGCGTCAGCGGCTTCTTGTCGTACTGGCGGGTGGAGGCCAGCTCGGCGCGCTGCGCGGCATCGATCGGTGCCAGCTCGCGGTAGCGCCATTGCGGCTGGTTGGCGATGAAGACGATGCCCTTGGCGTCGCTCACCAGGATGGTGTCCGGGCGCTCGCGCCATTGCTGCTCGATCTGGGGGAATTCGAGCTTCACCACGATGGCGCCGAGGAAGTTGCCGGCTGCGTCGAGGATGGCGTGGGAGAGGAAATAGCCGGGGATGCCGCTGACCACGCCCACGGCGTAGAAGCGCCCGGTGCCATGGGTGCGGGTCTGGAGGAAGTAGGGGCGGAAGCCGTAGTTATGGCCCACGTAGCTGGTGGGCAGGCGCCAGTTGCTGGCGGCGATGGCCAGGCCGTCGCTGCGCATCAGCTCCAGGGTGGAGGAGTGGGCGGCGCCATTGATGCGCTCCAGCTTGAGGTTGAGGCGCTGTTGCAGGTCGGGCGTCAGCGGTTGCTGCAAGGCGTCGCGTAGCTCCGGGTCCAGGGCGAGCACGGCGGGCAGGGCACGGTAGCGGTCGATCAGGGTACGCAGGGCGTCGGCGTAGAGGCCCAGCTGGGCGCCGGCCTGCTGGCCTTCCTCGCGCAGGGCCTGGCGCTCGGCATGGCGGCCGGCCAGGTGCATCGACAGCAGCAGGCCGGCGAAGAGCAGCAGGGTCAGCAGGGCGATGCGCAGGGAACGGGGCAGCACGGGCGGGGTCCGGGTGTCGCGACAGGCGGCGACGATAGCATGACCCGGCCCGGGCTGCGTCCGCGGTGGCTCAGGGGTGGGCGTTGAACCAGGCGAGCACCTTGCCCGGCGATGCGGCGAACCATTCGTGGCCGCCCAGGGGCTCGGTGTAGCGCGCGGTCTCGATGCCCTGGTGGAGCAGGCGGTCGTAGTACAGGTCCATGCTCCACCAGGGCACCACGGCGTCGACGAAGCCGTGCAGGAACAGCGTCGGCGGGTGGTCGGCGGGGAGCTGGTCGGGCACCACGCAGAGCGGGCCGCTGCAGGTGGCGTAGGAGCCGGACTGCACCGCCAGGGCGCGGAACCTGCCGGGGAAGGACACGGCCATGCGGCTGGTGTTGTAGCCGCCGCTGGAGATGCCGGTGGCGTACTGGCGCTGGGCGTTGAGCGGGCCGAAGTGGCCGCTGGCGATGGCGGCGAGGACGTTGCCGAGAAAATCGTAGTCGGTGCTCAGCTCATAGGCCTGGGCGAGGCCGGGGATGTTGGTCTGCCAGAACAGGTCTGCCGGCGCGCTGGGGGCGATCACCGCATAGCCGTTGTCCAGCAGGGCCTGCACCAGCTTGCCCTCGTAGTAGCCACCGAAGGGCAGGTTGCCGTGGTAGCTGAAGTCGTTGAGCGGGAAGAACGAGCCCTGGTAGACCAGTACCACCGGCCAGCCGCCGGCCGGAGGGGTGCCCAGCGGTGTCTGGTAGATGATCTTGCGCTGGCCGACCAGGCCGGAATCCAGCCAGGTGCTCTGGTAGGTGCAGCTCACTTCGGCAGGGCGTAGCAGGGTGCGGGGGCGTTCGCTGCAGCGTGAGGCGGCCAGGGCGTGCTGGCCCAGGCAGGCGGCCAGCAGCAGGCCGCAGAGCAGGGTACGAAGGGGCATGACGGGTCTCCTGTTGTTGTTGTTCGACCGCTTTTAAATCGAAACAGAAATTCCGATTCCGTCAATAGGGCTGTTCGATATTCGTCCAGCGCGCTGTGGAGGAGGGCCGTTGCAGAGCCTGTGGACAGCTTCTGAAAAGCGACAGACGGCGCGTGCTTAGGTGGTTCGCCCACAGGCCGGTCCGGCACGCCGGGCGATCCCGACTGAGGTGGCGGAGCTGTGGATAAAAATAATGCGGTGGCCGTCTTGTCAGCTGTTAGGCGCCGGATTAGATTATTTCGGAACCGATGTTCCGATTCCGATAAAAACAACAGCTGGAGATCATCGTGGCAAATCAAGGAAGAGGCCTGGCAGCAGCCGGCCTGGCGTTGCTCGGCGCGTTGCCCCTGGGCGGCGCACAGGCGTTTCAGGTGCGTTCCGGTGACTGGACCACCTCGCTCGACACCACCCTGTCCTACGGGCTCAGCTACCGCGTGGAGGGGCAGGACAGCAAGCTGATCGCCCGCGCCAACGGCGGTACCGGTGACAACGCCGGGCTGATCAACTCCGATGACGGCGACCTCAACTTCCGCCGTGGCGATCTCTTCTCCAAAGTGGTCAAGGCGGTGTCCGAGCTCGACCTGCGCTACCAGGACCGCTTCGGCGTGTTCGTCCGGGGCCGCGCGTTCTATGACTTCGAGCTGAAGGACGACGAGCGCCGCCACCGCCCGATCAGCCATGCCGGCCTCGATGAAGCCGGCTCCAGCGCCGACCTGCTGGACGCCTTCGTCTACGGCAGCTGGACGGTGAATGACCGCGCCCTGAACGCGCGGCTCGGGCGCCAGGTGATCAACTGGGGCGAGGGGCTGTTCTACCAGAACGGCATCGGCGCCACGAACCCCGTGGATATCAACGCCCTGCGCGCGCCGGGCTCCGAGGTGAAGGAGGCGTACATGCCGACCTTCATGGCCTATGCCTCCTTCGAGCTGCGCGACAACCTCAGCGTCGAGGGCTACTGGCAACCGGGCAAGGCCTGGGAAGCCTCGAAGATCGACCCCTGCGGCACCTACTACTCGACCCTCGACGTGATAGGCGAGGGCTGCAACTACCTGTCCGTCTCGCCCCTGCAGGAAGCGGTGGCCGGCGGCCGCGCCTTCGACAACCCGGCCCTGGCCCAGGCCTACGCCGATGCCCTGGCGCCGGGCGGCCTGAACAACCTGCTCAAGGCCTATCTGCCCACCACCTTCATCCCCCGCGCCCAGGACATCGACGGCGATGACGCCGCGCAGTACGGCCTCGCCCTGCGCTGGTACGTGCCGGAACTGAACGACACCGAACTGGGCTTCTACTACCTGCGCTACAACATGCAGGTGCCCATGCTCGGGCTGACCGTCGGCCAGCCGGTGACGCTGCCCATCGTCGGCACCCTGCCCAACGCCAGCAGCTCGCGCTACTACGCCGAGTACCTGGAGAAGCGCGACCTGTTCGGCATCAGCTTCAACACCTCCATCGGCGGCGAGAGCATCTTCAACGGCCTGTCGCTGGCCGGCGAGCTGAGCTACCGCCCGGACACGCCCATCGCCCTCGGCCTCAACGAGTACCTGCCCGACGCCCTGTTCAACCCCGCCGGCCTGCCGGTGGGCACCCACCTGGACGGCTACCGCGAGAAGGACATGTACCAGGCCTCGCTGGCCGCCATCTACAACTTCACCGGGGTGTTCGGCGCCGACTCGGCGACCCTGTTCACCGAACTCGTGGCCAGCCGCGTGCAGGGCCTGGAATCCGACGTCGACTACTACGAGGCCACCAGCACCGCCACCGGCGCCCAGGCCAGCCTGCAGCTGACCTACACCAACGTGCTCAACCTGGTGAACCTGGTGCCGTCGTTCGGCTACCAGTACAGCATCAACGGCGTGGCGCCCCAGCTCACCAACGGCCTCGACGAGGAGGCGCAGAGCTGGTCGGCGGGGATCGACGCCATCTACAAGGAATCGCTGACCGTGGGCACCCGCTACGTCGGCTACAGCGGCGGTGGCGTATCGAACAAGCGCAGCGATCGCGACTTCGTCAGCTTCAACATCAAGTACAGCTTCTGAGAAGGGATTCGACGCCATGCACAGATCCGGACTTATCCACAGCGGCCTGCTCACCGCGTTGCTGCTGGCCGCGCCGTTCGCCCTGGCCCAGGTGGGGGCCGACCAGGCCGCGCGCCTGGGCGCCGACCTGACCCCGCTGGGCGCGGAGAAGGCCGGCAACGCCGCCGGCACCATCCCCGCCTGGGACGGCGGCCTGGCCCGCAGCGCCAGCGCCTATGACCAGGCCACGGGGTACAAGGACCCCTTCGCCGCCGACCAGCCGCTGTTCAGGATCACCGCGCAGAACGCCGAGCAGTACCGTGCCCACCTCAGCCCCGGCCAGCTGGCCATGCTCAAGCGCTACCCGGACAGCTGGAAGCTGGTGGTCTACCCGACCCGGCGCTCGGCCTCCTACCCCGAGGCGGTGTACGCCGCGATCAAGGGCAACGCCACCCGTGCGCGGCTGATCGAGAACGGCAACGGCATCGCCGACTTCAAGGTCGCCACGCCGTTTCCCATCCCCCAGTCGGGGCTCGAGGTGCTGTGGAACCACCTGGTGCGGTTCCGTGGCAACAGCGTCAAGCGCTACTACGCCCAGGCGGTGCCCCACGCCAGCGGCGACTACTTCATGACCCGCATCGAGGACCTGTTCCTGTTCAACCAAGATGCCGGCGACCCCGGCAAGGACAACGGCAACGTGCTGTTCTACTTCCGCCAGTCGGTGCTGGCGCCGGCACGCCTGGCCGGCACCGAGCTGCTGGTGCACGAGACCGTCAACCAGGTGAAGGAGCCGCGCCTGGCCTGGCTCTACGCCGCCGGGCAGCGCCGTGTGCGGCGCACGCCGAACGTGGCCTACGATTCTCCCGGCACCGCCTCGGAGGGGCTGCGCACCACCGACAACTTCGACATGTTCTCCGGTGCGCCGGACAAGTACGACTGGAAGCTGGTGGGCAAGGAAGAGCTCTACGTGCCCTACAACAGCTACCGCTTTGCCTCGCGCAGCAGCAAGTACGCGGACATCGTCCAGGCCGGCCACGTCAATCCCGACCTGCTGCGCTACGAGCTGCACCGCGTCTGGCACGTGCGCGCCACCCTCAAGGACGGCCAGCGCCACCAGTACAAGCAGCGCGACCTCTATTTCGACGAGGACAGCTACCAGATCCTCCTGGTGGACCACTACGACAACCGCGACCAGCTGTGGCGGGTCGGCGAGTCCTACACCCTCAACCTCTACGACCAGCCGCTGGTATGGACCAGGGGCGACGCCGTATATGACCTGATCGGCGGTCGTTATGTAATCGGCATATTGTCCAACGAAGAACCAGCGGATGAATTCGATATAGCGCTGAAAGCGTCCGACTTCACCCCGGCACAACTAAGGCGGGACAGCCGGCGTTAAACCCGGCGAACTTCCAGGTAATTGCAGACGAGGTGGGAAAGTTCCCCCGGGACAACTTTCCGGGGGGTGACACCGAGGGTGCCGACCATGGTCAGGTAATTGAGGCTGGCGAGCAGCATGTGGGCCGTCAGGTCGGCGGCCTGTTGCGGGTGCCGGTGGCCGATCTGCTGTGGGTGGGCGAGCACGATGCGGCAGAAGGCCTGGCCGATGTAGGCATTGAGCTGGTGGAAGCGCTCGCGGAACTGCACGTCCATCGAGCTGCGCCGGATCAGGGCGCGGAGCAGGCCCTCGCTGCCATCGAAAAGGCGCGTCACGCCTTCGATGAAACCCTCGATCTGCGCGGTCAGCGGCAGGCCGTCGAGGTGGGCGATGACGCTGTCGACGGCGTCCCGGCTCTGCTCGACGAAGCGCTCGTGGACGGCATAGAGCAGCACGTCCTTGTCACCGAGCAGGCGATAGAAAGTGCCCACCGAGGACTCGGCGAGCTGGGCGATCTGGGAAATGCCGGTTTCTTCGAAACTGTCGTTGGCGAGCAGTTCGGCGGCGACGTTGAGGTAGCGTTCCAGGGCCTTTCTGCTGCGTGCCTGGGTCGGACTGGCAATGCTGTACATGGTGGTTTCTCGAGTCGGCGCTGGGCGATTCTAGGAGGTTTGGAAGGGCAAAGGCAAACACCGGAAACTTGTTCATCGGGCGCCTCGGAAGTTATCCGATCAACCAACTTTTCATCGGTCCGTTTAATAAGGAACCGCGCCTTTTTATTGGCCGATGATTATTCGAAAGGGAATTAAATCGAGCATGGAACAGATCAACTTGTCCGGCGGGCGTTTCAACTATATCCGCCAGGGAGAAGGGGCCGCCGTGCTGCTGGTGCATGGCCTGGGATCGTCCCTGGAGGACTGGCAGCCCCAGGTCGAGGCGCTGTCGCGGCACTTTCGCGTGTACGCCCTGGACCTGCGTGGCCACGGCGCCAGCGAGCCGCTGCGGGCGCCGGTGAGCATGGGCGAGCTGGCCGCCGACGTGGCCGAGTTCATCGTCGCCCTGGACCTGGAGCCGTGCATCCTGGTGGGCATCTCCATGGGCGGCATGATCACCTTCCAGCTGCTCGCCGAGCACGCGCACCTGGTGCGCGCGGCGGCGGTTATCAACAGCTCGCCGTGCTTCCCCCTGGACAGCTGGCAGGCGCGTTGGCAGGTTGCGCTGCGCTTCGCCCTGGTGCGGTTGTTCGGCCCGGCGGGGATGGCGCGGCTGCTGGCCGGCAGGCTGTTCCCCAAGCCGGAGCAGGCGGCGCTGCGCAAGCGGGTGATGGCGCGCATCGCCGGCAACGACCGGCGCTCCTACCTGCACGCGATGGGCGCCATCCCGGGTTGGTCGGCGTTGCCCGGGGCGCGCCGGGCGAACACTCCGCTGCTGGTGATCAGCGGTGACCGCGACTACACCCCGGTGGCGGCCAAGGCGGCCTACGTCGCCCAGTTGCGCAACGCACGCCTGGAGGTGATAGCCGATTCCGGCCACGCCACGCCGCTGGACCAGCCCGAGGCGCTGAACCGCCTGCTGGACGCCTTCGTCCGCGAACACGCGGCCATCTGAAGGCAACGGCTGCGCCGGAGGCGGCCCGGCGGATAAACTGCGCGCTCATTCCTTCGAGTGCGTTGCGATGCTGTTGTCCGCCTGGTCCCACCCGAGTTCCGCCGGCTTCACCCTGCGCGGCTGGCACAGCCAGCCCAGCGGCAAGCCGCTGCTGCATTTCCTCCACGGCAATGGTTTCTGCGGTCGTGCCTACACGCCGCTGCTGGAAGCCCTGAGCGAGGACTTCGACCTCTGGCTGTGCGATGTGCAGGGGCATGGCGACAGCGACCACGGCGGGCGTTTCCTCGGCTGGAACCGCAACGCCGAGCTGGCGGTGGAAGCCTTCGAGGCCGGGCGCGGCATCTTCGGCGATGCCCCCCGCTTCGCCCTCGGCCACAGCTTCGGCGGCGTGCTCACCAGCCTGGTGCTGGCGCGCCACCCCGGGCTGTTCCAGCGCGCGGTGCTGCTCGACCCGGTGCTCTTCACCCCGGCGATGATCGGCGTCATGGCCTTCTCCGAAGTGCTCGGCCTGCATCGCCGCACCACCATGGCCAAGCGCGCCCGGGCCCGGCGCAACCACTGGGTGGATCGCCCGGCCGCCTTCGCCGCGCTGCACGGGCGCGGCATCTTCAAGGGCTGGACGGACGCGGCCCTCGGCGCCTACGTGGAGCACGCGCTGAAGGACGTGGACGGCGGTGTGGAGCTGAAATGCCGGCCCAGCCGCGAGGCGGAGATTTTCAGCTCCTGCCCCAAGCGCCTGTGGCCGTCGCTGACACGCATCGTCACGCCGACGCGGATCTTCCATGGCCAGGCGAGCTATCCCTTCGTCGCCCGCTCGGTGGCGCGGATCAGCGCCCTCAACCCCCACGTCGGCGCCCAGGTGGTGGAGGGCGGGCACTGCTTCATGCAGGAGTTCCCCGACGCCGCCGCCGAGCGCGCGGCCGATTTCCTCCTGCAGCGATGAGCGACGCGGCGCGGGAGCGGGTCTGGCTGGCGCTGTCCGGGCTGTGGCTGGACACGCAACGGGATGAGGCCGACCTGCGCGTGATCGCCGACACGCTGCGCGCCAGCGCCCTGCCCCCGGCCGAGCTGGAGGCCATCTACCTCTACGAGGTGGCACCGGTGGTCTGGTTGAACGCCTGGAGCGTGGCGGGGGAGTGGATCGGCTTCGATCCCAAATGGCTCTTCGAGCATTGCCGGGTTAACCGGGCGCGACGTGCCAGCCGCTGGTTCCGCTGGCGCTGCCGGCTACTGCGCTGGCCGATGACCTACACCAACCGCGAGCAGTGGCAGCAGGTTATCCACAGGCTGGTCGTAGGCGCCTGATCGCGAGGTTTATCCACAAGCACGCGCTGTGGAAAACCGCAGCGTCATTCGACGTGGCGCTGCTCGTCCGGGCGCGGGTGGCTGCGCCGCCAGTCGCTGATCTGGATGACGTTGCCTTCGGAGGCGACGGGCGGCTGGAAGGGGTGGGCATCCAGCTCGATGCGGCCACCGTGGTTGCCGAACATCTGGATGGTCCCCGTGAGGCGTTGCTCGCCGGTGACGGTGAATTCGAACCCGTAGATCCGCGCCAGGCGCCGATGGCCCCTGGCGTCGCGGACGATGGCGAGGCGCTGCAGGGCGACGTTGCCGTCGAGCAGCTCCACGTCGAAACGCGTGCAGTATTGCTTCACCAGCGCCAGTGCGCGCTCGCGAATGCCGTGGCCGCGCCAGAGCCAGGCGGCACCGGCGGCGAAGAGCAGGAACAGGAAGACATCGCCCAGACTGATCATGATCACTCCCCTGGAATGCTCAGAAGCTTAACCCATCCTTGGCGATTTCATCGGGCCAGTTCGACACGGTTGCGACCGTATTGCTTGGCGCGATAGAGGGCCGCGTCGGCGGCCGCCTGCAAGTGCAGGAGATCGCCGTTCGGCGGGCTGCCGGCCAGGCCGATGCTGACGCTGACGCTCAGGGCGGTGCCGCTGGCGTCGATGCGCAGGTGCTCGACCGCTTCGCGCAGACGGTCGAGGAAGGCGCGGGCGGCCTCGAGGGTCGTGTCGGGCAGCAGGAAGACGAACTCCTCGCCGCCGAAGCGCGCGAACAGGTCGGTGCTGCGTGCCTCGCGCTGGCACAGCTGGCTGAACGCGCAAAGCACCAGGTCGCCGCTGGCGTGGCCGTGGGTGTCGTTGATGCGCTTGAAGTGGTCGAGGTCGAGCATCGCCAGGCACAGGGGCTGTTCCTGGCGCCGCGCGCGTTGCAGTTCCTGTTCGGCGCGGGCCTGGAAGGCGCGGCGGTTGAGGGCGCCGGTCAGCGGATCGGTGGTGGCCTGCAGGCGCAACTGCTCCTCCAGGGCCTTGCGGTGGCTGACGTCGCGCACCTCCATGAGCTGCTGGCCGCTGCCGTCGAGGTTGGTGACCGCCAGCTCGGCCGGGAAGGTCGAGCCATCACGGCGCAGCGCGAGCGCGTCGGCGGGGGCGCCGTCCCCACGGGCGAGCAACTGGCCGATGCGCGCCCGTTCGGCCTCGACGAACAACTGCTCGGGCGCCTGCCGCTGCAGTGCTTCGCGCGGTTGGTCGAAGAGCGCCTCGAGCGTCGGGTTGCTGTCGTGGATGCGCCCGTCCTGCAGCACCAGGACGCCGGCGCTGGTCACCCCCATCAGCCGTTCGAAACGCTGCGCGCTGGCCTCGGCGTGGCGGGCGTTGCGCTGGCTGTCGAGAAGGATGCGGCGCATGGTCATCAGCGCCAGGCCGAGCAGCGCGATGACCCAGAGCGGAATGCCGAAGTTGTAGGGCAACAGGTAGGCCATGGAGCGGGTCACGTCGGCGTGCTCGACGGCATTGAGCCAGTCGTGCACGGCGATGGCGCCCCGCAGCAGCGTGACCAGCGCATAGCCGAGCAGGACGATGCCGACGCAGCGGCAGACACTGCGCAGCTCCGGCTCCCGCGGGTAGCGCAGCAGGGCGTTGGCGGCCTGAAGCGGCAGGAGGCCGCCGATGCCGGCGTACAGCGCGATGAGCAATTCGCTGTTCAGCGGCGCCACCCACCAGTGCCAGCTGTTGGCGGCGGCCATCAGCCCGGCGCTGACCGGCACCGTCCACCAGGGCAGCGGGCGGCCGAGGAAGCGGAACACCCCGAGCATCAGCACCGCCTCGCCCGCCAGCTGCGTGGCGTTGCCGAGCACGTTCAGCGGGCGGTTGCCGGTGGCGACGAAGACGAAGAAGGCGAGGATGCCGAAAATCAGCAGCCAGGCGCCGGCCATCCACAGGCCCGGGCCGCGGTAGGGCCGCGAGAAGTACCACAGGCCAGTGCAGGCGACGGCGCTGCCGAGCATCAGGTTGAGGCCCAGCAGCATCGGCGAAAAATACAGGAATTCCATGGTGGCTCTTGCGGCGGAGGATGGGAGAATCTTGCCACCATGGTAGTGAGCCTGTCGCCGTAAGCCAGGCCCGTCCTCCCACCCGTCGAGCCCAGGGTCCACCCAATGTCGCGAACGCCCCATCTCCTCAGCATCCAGTCCCATGTGGTCTTCGGCCACGCCGGCAACCGCGCGGCGGTGTTTCCCGTCGAGCGTCTCGGGGTCAATGTCTGGCCGCTGAACACCGTGCAGTTCTCCAACCACACCCAGTACGCGCAGTGGACGGGCGAGGTGCTGCCGCCCAACCAGATACCGACGCTGGTGGAGGGCATCGCCGCCATCGGCGAACTGGGCAACTGCGACGCGGTGCTCTCGGGCTACCTCGGCAGTGCGGCCCAGGGGCGCGAGATCCTCGAGGTGGTGGCGCGCATCAAGCGGGCCAACCCGCGTGCCCTGTACCTCTGCGACCCGGTGATGGGCCACCCGGAGAAAGGCTGCATCGTGGCGCCGGAAGTCAGCACCTTCCTCCTCGAGGAAGCCGCCGCCGTGGCCGACCTGCTGTGCCCCAACCAGCTGGAGCTGAACAGCTTCGCCGGCCGCCGCCCCACCTCGCTGGAGGATTGCGTGGGCATGGCCCGGGCGCTGCTTGCACGCGGGCCGAAGGCCGTGCTGGTCAAGCACCTGGACTACCCGGGCCGCGCCGCCGAGAACTTCGAGATGCTGCTGGCCAGCGCCGAGGGCACCTGGCTCCTGCGCCGCCCGCTGCTGGCCTTCCCGCGTCAGCCGGTGGGCGTGGGCGACCTCACCTCCGGGGTGTTCCTGGCGCGACTGCTGCTGGGCGACGACCTGCTCGGCGCCTTCGAATTCAGCGCCGCCGCCGTGCACGAGGTGCTGCTGGAGACCCAGGCGTGCGGCAGCTACGAGCTGGAACTGGTACGCGCCCAGGACCGCATCGCCCATCCCCGGGTGAAGTTCGAGGCACGGCGCCTGGGTTGAGCGGGAATTTGCCGCCGCCCACTGCGGCCATCTGACTCAGCCGCTATGCTTCAACCCGTGGCGGCGTGCGGCTAGCATGGCGCCCGCTCTTCACCCCCTCGATTCCGGGACGGCAGCAGTGGCTCGACACACGACAATCCGCAGCGGCGCCTGGCTTGGCCTTCTGGCCATGCTGCTGGTGTTCGCCGGTCCGTTGCTGTCCCAGGCCCGTGCCATGGACCACCAGGGCGTGCCGGCCTGGATGGGCGAACTGGCCTGCTCCGCCGAGCACGGCGCCCCGCAGAAGGCGCCGGGCCAGCCGGACCACGAGGCGGCCTGGGCCAAGTGCGGCTACTGCACCCTGCTGCTCAATTGCCCGGCGTTGAGTTCCGCACCGCTGGTGGCCTCCGCCCTGGCGGACCTCGTCCGGGCACCTCGCCTGGCCCCGGTCGACTCGGGCCATGCCGGCTCGGCGATCTTCCCCGGCTCACGTTCCCGCGCGCCACCCGTTACCCTCGCCTGATCCACGCACCGCGCCAACCTTGCCGCCTTCCCTGGGCGCGTCGGCTGGCGCCAAGCCTCCGCCGCGCCAGCCACGTCGCTGCGCGCGAACCCAGAGAGGCGCTTTCTAGGCGAGCACGACCATGAGCAAACCTGCTGTCTCGTTCTACAACCTGGCCTGGCGCTGGCATTTCTACGCCGGCCTCTTCGTCATCCCCTTCATGATCCTGTTGTCGGTCACCGGCAGCATCTACCTGTTCAAGCCGCAGCTCGACGCGCTGATGTACGCCGACCTGCTGCAGGTGCAGCCGGGCCACCACGCGCTGGACGCCGACGCCCAGCTGCAGCGGGTGCGCGAGGCTTATCCACAGGCCAGCGTCAGCCAGTACCTGCCGCCGGTGGATGCCGGGCACAGTGCCCAGTTCGTCATCGCCGACGCCGGCCGCACCCTGAACCTGTTCCTCGACCCCTACAGCGGCAAGTTGCTGGGCACCCAGGACGCCTTCTGGAACCTGCAGGCGGCCACCCGCGCCCTGCACGGCGAGCTGATGATCGGCACGGTCGGCGATCGGCTGATCGAACTGGCGGCCGGCTGGGGCATCGTCCTGGTGGTGTCGGGGCTCTACCTCTGGTGGCCGCGAGGGCGGTCCGGCGCCGGCGTGCTGTGGCCGCGCCTGTCCGCGCGCGGGCGCCTGTTCTGGCGCGACCTGCACGGCGTCACCGGCTTCTGGGGCAGCCTGCTGCTGCTGTTCATGCTGCTCACCGGCATGACCTGGACCGGTTTCTGGGGGGCGAGCTTCGCCGATGTGTGGAACCGCTTCCCCGCCGCCATGTGGAACGAGGTACCGAAGTCCGGCGAGCTGGCGCGCAGCCTCAACAGCGCCAGTGACCAGACCGTGCCCTGGGCGGTGGAGAACACGCCGCTGCCCGAATCGGATGCCCATGCCGCCCACCGTGCCCACGCCGGGCACGATCGTGCAGCGGCAACCGATACGCCGAGCATCCCGCTGCAGCAGGTGGTCGACACCGCCCGCGAGCGCGGTGTGGTGCCGGGCTACGGGATCACCCTGCCGACCACGCCCACGGGCGTGTTCAGCATCGCCGTGTTCGCCGACGACCCGCGCAACGACGCGACCTTGCACCTGGACCGCTACAGCGGCAAGGTGCTGGCCGATGTGCGCTGGCGGGACTACGGGCTCGTCGCCCGGAGCGTGGAGACCGGCGTGATGCTGCACGAGGGTCGTCTCTTCGGCCTGGCCAACCAGCTGCTGATGTTCGCCGTGTGCCTGATGATCCTGCTCAGCGCGGTCAGCGGCCTGGTGCTCTGGTGGAAGCGCAGGCCCAGCGGCCGCCTCGGCGTGCCGCCGCTGCCCCACGGCCTGCCGCTGTGGCGTGGCGCGGTGGTGATCATGCTGGTGCTGGGCGTGGCCTTTCCCCTGGTGGGCCTGTCGCTGGTGCTGGTCTGGGCCCTGGACCGGCTGGTGCTGTCGCGCTTCGGCGGCGGCAGGGTGATGGCGGGCTGATCCCGCCACGGGTTTTCATCGGCGCTCGCATGGCGGGCGCCCAATCTGCTTATCGATTGATGGAGTTGAACATGCGCAAGACACTGCTGACCCTGATCGCCCTGCTGGGCTTCGTCCCCTTCGCCCAGGCCCATGAATACGAGCTGGGCAAGCTGCACATCGAGCACCCCTGGGCCCTGGAAGTGCCGCCGGTCTCGCCCAACGGCGCGGCCTACCTGGTGGTGCACAACGGCGGCGACACGCCGGACCGCCTGCTGGGCGCCGATACACCGCGCGCGAGCAAGGCCGAGATCCACGAGCACGCTCACGTCAACGGCATGATGAAGATGCAGCAGGTGCAGGGCGGCCTGGCCATCCCCGCCGGTGGCGAGGTGCGCCTGGAGCAGGGCGGCTACCACCTGATGCTGTTCGGCCTGAAGCAGCCGCTGAAGGATGGCGAGCGCTTCCCGCTCACCCTGCACTTCGAGAAGGCCGGCGACCTGCAGGTGGAGATCGCCGTGCAGAAGGAGGCACCCGCCAAGGCCGACGGGCAGATGCAGCACATGGAGCACATGGACCACGGCGCGCACCAGCACGCCGAGTGACGGCTCGCGCCGTCGTCAGGCCGCGACCGGTGCGTCCGGGGTGGCCTGGTCGGCGGCGACGCGGTCGATCATGGCGCGGGCGATCTCTCGCTCGCCCATGATCACCAGGTCCGCGCCGTTCTGTTCCAGGTGCTCCACCTCGGCGTCGAAGTGGGCGCGGGCGATGATGGTCAGCCGCGGGTTCACCACGCGGGCCTGCTGGGCGATCTGCCCGGCCTCGAAACCATTGGGGATCGCCAGCAGCAGCCAGCGCGCCCGCGCCAGCTGCGCCAGCTCCAGCACCTCGGGTCGCGCCGCGTTGCCGAGCACCGCGCTGATGCCCGCCTCGCGCAATTCATCCAGTCCCGCACGGCTGTCCTCGATCACCACCAGCGGCGTGCCGGCCTCGCGCAGGCGCAGGGCGATCTTGCGGCCGACGCGGCCATAGCCGATGAGGATGGCGTGGTCGTGTTCCTCGATCGCCGGCGGCACGTCCTCGACCGCTGCCTGCTCCGGCGGCAGCTCCGCCGCCTTGCGGTCCTGGCGTGCCTGCCAGCGGCCGATGGCGATGAACAGCAGCGGGTTGACCAGGATCGAGAGGATGGCACCGGCCAGCAACAGGTCGCGGCCGGTCTGCGGCATCAGCTCCAGGTCCAGCCCCAGGCCGATGAGGATGAAGCTGAACTCGCCGATCTGCGCCAGGCTGGCGGAGATGGTCAGGGCGGTGCTCTTGGGGTGGCCGAAGGCACGCACGATGACATAGGCCGCCACCGACTTGCCGAGCACGATCACCAGGAAGGTGGCCAGCACCGGCAGCGGCTCGCGGATCAGGATCAGCGGGTCGAAGAGCATGCCCACCGAGACGAAGAACAGCACCGCGAAGGCGTCGCGCAGGGGCAGGGTCTTCTCCGCGGCGTCATGGCTGAGCTCCGACTCGTTGAGCACCATGCCGGCGAAGAAGGCGCCCAGGGCGAAGGACACGTCGAAGAGGATGGCCGAGCCGTAGGCGATGCCCATGGCGATGGCCAGCACGGCGAGGGTGAACAGCTCCCGCGAGCCGGTGCCGGCGACCTTGGCCAGCACCCAGGGGATCAGGCGGCGGCCGACCACCAGCATCAGCACCACGAAGGCGGTGACCTTGCCCAGGGTCAGCAGCAGTTCGACGCCGAGGCTGATCTCGCCCCCGCCATGGGCCTTGCCGCCGAGCATGCCCGAGAGCGCCGGCAGCAGGACCAGGGTCAGCACCATCACCAGGTCCTCGACTATCAGCCAGCCGACGGCGATGCGGCCGCGCTGGGTATCGAGCAGCTGGCGTTCCTCCAGGGCCCGCAGCAGCACCACGGTGCTCGCCACCGACAGCGCCAGGCCGAACACCAGCCCGCCGCCCAGCGACCAGTCGAGCCCCCAGGCCAGGCCCATGCCCAGCAGGGTGGCGACGGCGATCTGCACCACGGCACCGGGGATGGCGATGTTCTTCACCGACATCAGGTCCTTGAGGGAGAAGTGCAGGCCGACGCCGAACATCAGCAGGATCACCCCCAGCTCGGCGATCTCCTGGGACAGCGCCTGGTCGGCGACGAAACCCGGGGTGAAGGGTCCCGCGAGAACGCCGGCCAGCAGGTAGCCCACCAGCGGCGAGATGCGCAGGCGGTTGGCCAGGCTGCCGAGCAGGAAGGCCAGCACCAGGCCGGCGGAGAGGGTCGCGATCAGCGGTGTGTGGTGGGGCATGCGGCGGCTCCTTGCACGCAGGGAACATCCAGGCCGCAGCGGTGTGCGCATCGCTGCGGAGGACGGTTCGAAGGGGGTTCACGGGGCCTGGCCCGTGGCGAACGCGGCTGCCGCCGCGTGCGTCAGGTTACCCGTTGGCTGACGGTGATTGTATGAAAAGTCCGTCAGATTATTTTTCAGGATGTAGCGGGGCTCTCGCTGCCGTTCTCGCGCAGCTCACGGTAGCGGCGCTCCATTTCCTGGCGGATCTGCCGGCGCTGCTGGCCCTGCAGGAAGCGTCGCTTCTCCTCGGCGGTCTGCGGCTGGCGCGGTGGCACGGGAGCCGCCTTGCGGTCGTCATCCAGCGCCACCATGGTGAAGAAGCAGCTGTTGGTGTGGCGCACGGAGCGCTCGCGGATGTTCTCGGTCACCACCTTGATGCCGATCTCCATGGACGTGGTGCCGGTGTAGTTGACCGAGGCGAGGAAGGTCACCAGCTCGCCCACGTGCACCGGCTCGCGGAACACCACCTGGTCCACCGAGAGGGTCACCACGTAGCGCCCGGCGTAGCGGCTGGCGCAGGCGTAGGCCACCTCGTCGAGGTACTTGAGCAGGGTGCCGCCGTGGACGTTGCCGGAGAAATTGGCCATGTCCGGGGTCATGAGGACGGTCATCGTCAGTTGCGCGTTGCCGGGTTCCATGGAGGGGCTCTGTCTCGGGGCTGGGAAGTGAAACTGTAGACGCAGCGAGCCCGGCGCGGAGCACAGGGCACCGCCTGTGGATAAACACCTGGCCGCGCTCCGCACCGTAGGATGGGTAGAGCCCCGCGAAACCCATGCTGCCCGCCCGACGCCGAACTCATGCCGGTACTCGGAATGGATGGGTTTCGCTCCGCTCTACCCATCCTGCGAGTTGCGGTTTGCGGCTGGTGGGGTTGTGGATAAACAACTTGTCCACAACCCCATGCGGTCAGGCGTGGGTCAGGTACCAGCGCCAGTCCTGCTCGCCCACCTCGCTGACGAACTGGCGGAACTCTTCCCATTTGATGGCGAGGAAGATGTCGAGGAAGCCTTCGCCCAGGGCCTCCTTCGCCCAGGCCGAGCGCTCCAGGGTGCGCAGGGCGGTGAGCCAGTCGGTGGCCAGGGTCTCGCGGGCCTGTTCGTAACCGTTGCCGGTGATGGCCTGGCCCGGGTCGATCTGCTCGCGGATGCCTTTGTGGATGCCCGCCAGCATCGCGGCGGCGGCCAGGTAGGGGTTGGCGTCGGCGCCGCAGATGCGGTGCTCGACATGCCGGCTCTGGGCCGGGCCGCCGGGGACGCGGAAGGACACGGTGCGGTTGTTCACCCCCCAGCTCTTGGCCAGCGGCGCGTAGCTGTTGGCCTGGAAGCGCCGGTAGGAGTTGGCGTTGGGGCAGAAGATCGCCAGGGCGTCGTCGAGGGTCGCCATCATCCCGCCGATGGCGTGGCGCAGCAGCGGGGTGCCGTGCGGGTCCTCGCTGGCCATCAGGTTGTTGCCCGCCTCGTCGGCCAGGCTGACGTGCAGGTGCATGCCGCTGCCGGCCAGGTCGCCGAAGGGCTTGGCCATGAAGCAGGCCACCAGGCCGTGCTTGTTGGCCACGCCCTTGACCAGGCGCTTGTAGCGCACGCCTTCGTCGATGGCCTGGAGCGCGTCGAAGCGGTGTTCCAGGGTCAGCTCCAGCTGGCCGGGGGCGTATTCGGAGATGGCGGTGCGCAGCGGCAGGCCCTGGGCCTCGCAGGCGCTGTAGAGGTCGTCGAGGAAGGGCTGCAGCTGCTCCAGTTCGTACACGCCGTAGACCTGCGGCGCCTGCGGGCGCACGCCATTGGCCTGCAGCGCCGGCTGCGGGCGACCGTTGGCGTCGCGTGCCTTGTCCAGCAGGTAGAACTCCAGCTCCACCGCCATCACCGGGTGGTAGCCGTCGGCCTTGAGCCGGTCGATGGCGCGGGCCAGCACGTGGCGCGGGTCACCGGGCGTGGCGGGCAGGCCCCGGGTCGGGTGCATGCTCACCTGCACCTGGGCGGTGGGGCTGCTGCGCCAGGGTTGCAGGGCCAGGGAGCCGGGCACCGGGTAGGTCCAGCAGTCGGCGTCGGCCACTTCCCAGACCAGGCCACTGGCTTCCACGTCCTCGCCCTGGATGGTCAGCGAGAGGATGGAGCTGGGCAGCGGGCGGCCATTCTCGTAGATGGCCAGCAGCTCGTCGCGGTGCAGCAGTTTGCCGCGCGGGATGCCGTTGGCGTCGAACAGCATCAGTTCGATGCTGCGGACTTCGGGGTGGCGTTCGAGGAAGTCACGGGCTTCCTGGGGGTCGGCGAATCGCATGGGGGTTCTCGCGTTCAGAGTCGGGCGCCGGGGATGGCCAGGAGCTCGGCCAGGGCCTGGTCGAGGGTGGTGATCAGGCGGTCGACGTCGGCCTCGGTGGTGTCCGGGCAGCACAGGGTCATGTTGTGGAACGGGGTGATGAGGATGCCCCGGTTGATCAGGTAGAGGTGCAGGGCCATCTGCAGGCTGTCGTGGAAGGCCGCTTCGGCCTCGGCACCGGTGCGCGGCGAGGTGGCGCAGAACTGGAACTCGCAGCGGGCGCCCAGCTCGGTCACCGACCACGCCAGGTGGTGCTTGTGGATAAGTCCCCGGAAGCCTTCGGCCAGGCGTGCCGCCAGGGGCAGCATGTGGTCATAGGCGGCCGGGGTCATCACCTGTTCCAGGTTGGCGCGCATGCAGTGCATGGCCAGGGCGTTGGCCGAGAGGGTGGTGCCCATGCCGCTGTGGCCGTGGCCGCCGGACTGTTCGCTGGCGTGCTTGCGGGCCAGCTTCATGGCCTGGGCCATCTCGGCGGTGCAGCCGTAGACGGAGCAGGGCACGCCGCCGGCGATGGGCTTGCCGAGGGTGATGAAGTCCGGCTGCAGGTTCCAGGCGCGGGTGCAGCCGCCGGGGCCGGTGGAGATGGTGTGGGTCTCGTCGATGATCAGCAGGGTGCCGTGGCGGCGGGTCAGCTCGCGGAGCTTCTCCAGGTAGCCGGCATCGGGCAGGACCATGCCGATGTTGGTCATCGCCGGTTCGCAGAGCACGGCGGCGACATCGTTCTGCGCCAGGGCCTTCTCCAGCGCCTCGAGGTCGTTGAAGGGCACGGCGCGGCTGGTCTTGGCCAGGTTGCGCGCCTGGCCGATCAGGCCGCTGCGGTGCACGGTGCGGCCCTCGCGGTGGCGCACCATGACGTCGTCGACGGTGCCGTGGTAGCAGCCGTCGAACACCAGCAGCACCTTGCGCCCGGTGATGGCGCGCACCCAGCGGATGACGAAGCGGTTGGCGTCGGTGGCGGTGGTCGCCACCTGCCAGTAGGGCAGGCCGAAGCGCTCGGCCAGCAGTTCGCCGGCGACCACGGCGTCCTCGCCCGGGAGCATGGTGGTGAGCCCGCGCGCGCCCTGCTCGGCGATGGCACGGGCGATGGGCGCGGGGGAGTGCCCGAACATGCTGCCGGTGTCGCCGAGGCAGAAGTCCACGTACTCGTGGCCGTCGACGTCGTGGAAGCGCGCGCCTTGGGCGCGCTCGACGAACAGCGGGCAGGGCGTCGACCAGTCGCTCATCCAGTGCATGGGCACGCCGCCGAACAGCGAGTGGCGGGCACGCTCGGCGAGCGCCAGGGATTTGGGGTTCTGGGCGATGAAACGGGCGCGCTCGGCGGCGGCGAAGGTTTCAACGGCGGATTCTGCAATGCCACTGGCGGTCATGTTTGAACACCTCGTTCGAATTTCCGCACATCCTGTTTTGTGATCACAGATATGTCAATAGCTGGACTGTTTCTGGCAAAAGCCTATGATCGAGCTGCTTTTGTGATCACACTATCGGCAGGCCTGTCGGTCTTGTCCCCAGGCGATCGCTGCGCTTGCAGCACGCCGGGGCAGTTATCCACAGGCGCGGCCATCCGCCCACCCAGGAGATCCACCACCATGCGCAACTGCAGCCTGACCCTCGCCCAACTGCCGGCACCACCAGCCACCCAGGAGTGACCCATGGCCGACAACCTGCAGGAACAGCTTTACCTACGACTACGTGAAGGCTTGCTGGCAGGGCGTTTCCAGCCCGGCGAGCGCCTCAAGATCCGCGACCTCGCCGCCGAATGGGGCACCAGCCCGATGCCGGTCCGTGCGGCGTTGCAGCGCCTGGTGGCCGAGGGTGCCCTGGAAGGCGAGCCGCAGCGCTCGCTGCGGGTGCCGCTCATGACCCGCGAACGCTTCCAGCAGATCTTCCTGGTGCGCCTGTCCCTGGAGGGACTGGCCGTGGAGACCGCCACGCCACGGCTCACCGGGGAGGACATCGAGCAGCTGCGACGCTGCGTCGAGAACATGGAGCGGGCCCTGGAGCGGCGCGACGTGCAGGGCTACCTGGACGACAACAGCCTGTTCCACATGACGCTCTACCGCGCCTGCGCCAACCCCACGCTGCTGCGCATGATCGAGTCGCTGTGGCTGCAGGTCGGCCCCTTCTTCAACCAGCTGTTCACCGAGGCCGACCTGTCCCTGCGCCTCAACGATTTCCACGAGGACGCCTTCGCGGCGGTGCTCGCCGGCGACGCCAAGGGCGCGCGGGCGGCGATCGAGCAGGACATGACCTATTTCGGCAACTTCCTGATGAACCTGCTGGAGCTGGAGACCGCCCACGCCAGGAGCGGGGGCTGAAAGGCGGCTGATGCGGCCGCTTCCCCCCTCGGCCCGGCAAAGCTGTTTCGGTTTGTTTCGCCGAAAATGACGGTGCGGTGCCCGGTGTTACTCTGCCGAAAGTCCTGACTAGGAACTTCCCTATTTCATACAGGGGCTCCCAAGGAGCCAAGCGAGAAACCCCGGGCGCGGCGCTGTCCTGCGCACTGACCAGCAAGAAGGAGCCGGTGCGCCATGCATGCCATAAGTTTCATCCAGGACATGGCGGTGATCATGCTGGTGGCCGGCCTGGTCACCATCCTCTGCCACCGCTTCAAGCAGCCGGTCGTGCTGGGCTACATTATCGCCGGCTTCCTCATCGGCCCGCACACGCCGCCCTTCGCCCTGATCCACGAGGAAGAGACGATCAAGATCCTCGCCGAGCTGGGGGTGATCTTCCTGATGTTCTGCCTGGGCCTGGAGTTCAGCCTGCGCAAGCTGTTCAAGGTGGGCGCCACGGCCTTCATCGCCGCCTTCCTGGAAATCGTGCTGATGATCTGGATCGGCTACGAGATCGGCAGCTTCTTCGGCTGGAGCACCATGGATTCGCTGTTCCTCGGCGCCATCCTGGCCATTTCCTCGACCACCATCATCATCAAGGCGCTGAGCGACCTGAAGATGAAGAACGAGCGCTTCGCCCAGCTGATCTTCGGCGTGCTGATCGTGGAGGACATCCTCGGCATCGGCATCATCGCGCTGCTTTCGGGCATCGCCCTGTCCGGCTCGGTGGAGACCGGCCAGGTGTTCGCCACGGTGGGCAAGCTCAGCCTGTTCATGGTCGTCGCGCTGGTCATCGGCATCCTGCTGGTGCCGCGCCTGCTGGCCTACGTGGCGAAGTTCGAGAGCAACGAGATGCTGCTGGTGACGGTGCTGGGGCTGTGCTTCGGCTTCTGCCTGCTGGTGGTGAAGCTGGAATACAGCATGGTGCTGGGCGCCTTCCTGATCGGCGCGATCATCGCCGAGTCGCGCCAGCTGGCGCAGATCGAGCGCCTGGTGGAGCCGGTGCGCGACATGTTCAGCGCCATCTTCTTCGTCGCCATCGGCCTGATGATCGACCCGGCGATCCTGCTGGAATACGCCTGGCCCATCGCGGTGATCACCGTCGCCGTGGTGCTGGGCAAGATGGTTTCCTGCGGCATCGGCGCGTTCATCGCCGGCAATGACGGGCGCACCTCGCTGCGCGTCGGCATGGGCCTTTCGCAGATCGGCGAGTTCTCCTTCATCATCGCCGCGCTGGGCATGACCCTGCAGGTCACCAGCGACTTCCTCTACCCGGTGGCGGTGGCGGTCTCGGCCATCACCACGCTGCTCACGCCCTACCTGATCCGCGCAGCCGACCCGCTGTCGCAGACGCTCGCCGGCATCGTGCCGGCGCGCATCGCGCGGGTGTTCAACCTCTATGGCGACTGGCTGCGCAGCATCCAGCCCCAGGGGCAGGGCGCGGTGCTGGCGGGGATGATCCGCAAGATCCTCCTGCAGGTGGGGGTGAACATCGCGCTGGTGGTGGCGATCTTCCTTTCCGGCGCCTATTTCGCCGGCACCCTGGGCGAGCACCTGAGCGACTGGGTGGCCCAGCAGAACCTGCAGAAGGCCATGGTCTGGGGCGCCGCGCTACTGCTGTCGCTGCCTTTCCTGATCGCCGCGTACCGCAAGCTCAAGGCGCTGTCGATGCTGCTGGCGGAGATGGGCGTGACGCCGGAGAAGGCCGGGCGGCATACCGCGCGGGTGCGCAAGGTGATCGCCGAGGTGATCCCGGCGCTGTCGCTGGGGGTGATCATGCTGCTGCTCATGGCGCTGTCGGCGAGTATCCTGCCGACCCTGGAGCTGCTGCTGCTGATCGCGCTGCTGGCGGCCGGGGTCATCGCGCTGATGTGGCGCTGGCTGATCCGCGTGCACTCGCGCATGCAGATCGCGCTGCTGGAGACCCTGGAGCAGAGCCGCGACCAGGGCCACCACTGAGGGGCGGGAGGGCGCTCAGCTCTCCAGCCAGACGTCGCGCGCCCAGTGCCAGACGGAGTCCCAGCTCTCATCGGTCATGTCGCCCTCTTCGCCTGACCAGAGCAGCACTTCGCCTTCCAGGTCGACCACGTAGTAGTCGCGGCCGTCCTGGCAGATCGGTACCAGGTCGCGGGGCACGCCCAGGTCCCAGGCCACCGAAGCCACTTCCGGCAGGTAGGTGTGGGACTGCGGGTCGGTGGCGGTCACCGGCTCCAGGCGGCCGTAGACCACATCGCTGACCTTGAGCAGGAACTCGCGCAGCTCGAAGGGCAGGTTGATCAGCAACTGCTCCTCGATCTCCACCAGCAGCTCGTCGTCCGGCAGCTCCAGCGGGACCGGTACGGGTTCGTTGAGTTCGCGCAGCTGTTCGATGACTTCTTCCACGGCGACAGGTCCTCGTGCATTGGGATGCGCTTTATACAGTAGCTGGCGCCCGGAAGAAAAAAACCGCGAGCGGACCGCTCGTCCGGTGGTGGTGCATTGCATACTGCCCCCTTCCCCTGACCACGACGGAGCCCCCATGCCGATCACCTGGACCTGCAGCCACCACAGCGAACTCGACAAACAGGCGCTCTACGACATCCTCGCCCTGCGCACCCAGGTGTTCGTCGTCGAGCAGAAGTGCCCCTACCTGGAGGTGGACGGCCTGGACCTGGTGGGCGACAGCTGCCACCTGATGGCACGCGACGGCGATGCGCTGGTGGCCTACCTGCGCCTGCTGGACCCGCAGCGCAACGAGGGCGAGGTGGTCATCGGCCGCGTGGTGATCGCCGAGGCGGCGCGCGGCACCGGGCTGGGTCACCAACTGATGGAGCGGGCCCTGGAGGATTGCCAGCGGCGCTGGCCGGGCCTGCCGGTTTACCTCTCGGCCCAGGCGCACCTGCAGAAGTACTACGGGCGCTACGGCTTCGTGCCGGTGACCGAGGTCTACCTGGAGGACGACATCCCCCATGTCGGCATGCGCAAGGCGGCGGTTTGATACCGGTGGATATCGCCCTGTAGGGGCGACTTGATTCGCCAAGGACCGCGTAGCGGTCCCTGCTGCCGCCAGCCACGAACGCCGGGTTGCAACCGACCCACAGATTCCGGTCGCGGCCCACGCAGGGTGTTTTCCATGGCCTGGTTTGGTGGATGAAAAGAGCGTCATCCACCCTCTCGTTCGGCTCAGAGGCTGAGCCGAACACCACAAAAGAAAACCCCGGGCATGCCCGGGGTTTCTTCATTGCGCGAAGCGTGATCAGTTCTGGCGGATGCCCGCCACCAGCCAGGGCTGGTTGTCGCCGTTGGCACGCTCCATGCGCCAGCTTTCGCTGAACACTTCGCCCTGGTCGAAGCGCGAGGTCTTCGACACGCCGTTGAAGGTCAGGGTGGCGACGGTCTTGTCGGCCAGCTCGTCGATGCCGTCCAGCTGCACCTGCAGGTTGTCGATGTAGGTGGACTGGAAGCCGTCGCCCAGGCTGGCGCGCTCTTCCTTCAGGAAGCTGAGCATCTGCGGGGTGACGAACTCGGCGATCTTGTCCATCTCGGCCGCGTCCCAATGCTGTTGCAGGGACATGAAGTGCTCACGGCCGGCTTCGATGAAGCGCTCTTCGTTGAACCAGCTCGGAGCGTTGAACGCGCGCTGTGCCACCGGGGCCTGGGCGGCGGTGCTGCCGAAGATCGGCGCCTGCTGCTGCGGCATCTCGCGCTGGAACGGCGCCCCGGCCATGGCGGGCTGGCCCTGCTGCTGGCGCTTGCGGGCGGCGATGAAGCGGAAGATGACGAAGGCGATCAGGGCGATGATCAGGAAGTCGAAGATCTGCATGCCCTGGAAGCCGTCGCCCATGAACATGGAGGCGAGCAGGCCACCGGCGGCGAGGCCGGCCAGCGGGCCGAGCCAGCGCGAGGCACCGCTGGCGGCAGCGGGCTGGCGACCGGGTGCGGTCGGGGTGGCGGCAGGGGTGTTGGGCTGCGCCTGGCGGGTCTGGTGGGTCGGCGCGGAGCCGAAGGTCTTGCCACCGCCCATACGCTTGGCGTTGGCATCCAGGCTGAGCGTCAGGCCGACGCAAAGGGCCAGGGCGATACTGAGGAATCGGCGCATCAGAGGCATCTCTTGGTTAGGGGTCCACGCGCGCCATGCTGCCCAGTCGCGCCTGCGATGGCTAGCGGCAGAATGTATCGGGATTTTTTACGGCTGCGCTACGGGCGTGTGCCGCCGGGGCCGGCGTACTTCCCGTGGGAGCGAATTCATTCGCGATGCTGCTACCGGCCCCTGAAGGCCATCCGGCGAGCGCTTCGCGGTTGAAGCCGCTCCCACGGTCGACCTAGCGTGCGGCGCAGCCCGGGCGGGCGCGCAGCTGGTGGTCGGTGCGCAGGCGGATGGCGCCCTTGGCGCCGGGCTGGTAGTCGAAGTTGCGGGCGAACCAGGCGGCGGATTGCTCCAGCGTCGCGTTGACCGGTGGCAGGGTGAATTCCCAGTAGGGGTCGTCCTCCCGCCGGCATCTGGCGTTCAGTACCAGGCCCGGCAGGGGCGAGTCGTCGGCGCGGTCGCTGCCGAAGGTCCGCTGGCCGAGGCTCAGGCGGTCTTTCTCGCTGTCGCCATAGGCGTAGAGCAGGGTCTCGCCGCGGATATCCAGCAGGTTCTCGCCGGTCTGCTCATGGGCGAAGGGCGCAAGGCGCACCAGCAGCCCCGGCTTGCGCAGGTAGACCCAGCCGGGGCGGCTGGAGTCGAAGGGGCTGGCGGGGTAGGGCAGCATGTCGAGGTAGTCCAGGCGCAGCTTGCCGTCGGTCTCGGTCGAGGCGCGCAGCAGTTCGTAGGCGCCGTCGCCGCGGGTTTTCAACAGCGCCTCGCCTTGGCCGGTGGGCAGCACTTCGCGGATCGCCAGGGCCTCTTCGTAGCCGTTGCTGCTGGCGATGTAGCGGTTGACCGCGTCCCCCTCGCGCAACTGGTAGACGGTCTGTTCGATGGCCGTGCCCTTGCCGCCGGGGCGATAGGCGTAGCGCACTTCCTCCAGCGACCAGCGCGGACTCCCGACCAGCACGCGGGTGCGTGCCGGCAGGACGCAACGCTCCTGGCGCAGGCTGTCCGGCACGCCGGGCAGCGGCTCGCCCAGGCACAGGTCGTCGGCTGGCACGTGGCGGCTGGGGTAGGGCGTCTGGTCGGCGTGCAGGGGCGGGTTGGGGTTGATGGCCTGGCACTGCCCGGGCACCAGGTCGAGGGTATCGACGAAGTCGTCGGGCTCGGGGCTGGAGGCGTAGTCGAGGGTGTCCGGCGTGCGGGGCTGCGGGCCGGCGTCCGCCTCGCGCAGGGTCACGCCCCAGCGCACCGGGTCGGGTCGCGGCAGTTGCTGGGTCGGGCGCAGGCGCAGGGCCGGTGCGGGCGTGGTGACCAGCTCCAGGTTGCGGTCGAACCAGTCGGGCCCGTCCTGGAAGCGCAGGCGCCCGGGGGTGGAGCTGCCCAGCGCGGAATAGATCAGTGGATGGCTGAATTCCAGATCGGGCAGCACGAAGCAGGCGGGGTCCAGCTCCAGGCGGGCGACTTCGTGGCCACGCTGCATGTCCACCGCACGGAAGGCCGGCGGGCGCTTGTTCCAGCCAGGGTCGGCGAGCAGGGCCACCTCGCCGCGCACATCCAGCAGCGCGCCGGGGCCTGCATCGACGATGCGCAGCGGCTGCAGTTGCACCAGGTACAGGCGGTCCTCGCCGCCCACGCTCACCCAGCCTGTGCGGCGGGCGTCGTTGAACCAGTTGTAGGGGAGGTCGCGCAGCAACACCTCGGCCTGGGGCTTGCCGCCGTTCTTGCGGTACAGGCGGGCCAGTTCGAAGTCCTGGCCGCTGCCGCGGTTGAAGAGGATCAGCACCTGGTCGGGGCCGTTGACGCGGGCGTCCCAGAGCGTCGGGTAGAGGGTTTCGCCGCCGGGGGCCAGGAGGCGTGAGAGGGCCTTCATCGACAGGGTTTCGCCGTCCAGGCGCAGGGAGGTCTCGGTGCGCTCGCGGCGCTGCCCGGTGTTCCAGTCGCGGTAGCTGTCGGTTTCGCGCTTCACCTCGAAGCCCGGGGCGGCCTCGATGCCGGTGGCGATGATCAGGCTGAGCAGCAGCAGGGGAAGGCGCACGTCCGTGTTTCCGCAAGAAGGAGGGGAGCGGCCATCCTGCCGTGGCTGTGGATAACTGCCAAGTGCGCGTTGTGCCGGGCCCCGCCATGGCAGCGGGGCCCGGGTTCGGTCAGAGGGCCTGGAGCTTGGCGTAGGCGAGCATCAGCCACTTGCTGCCTTCGCTTTCGAACTTCACCTGCACCCGCGCCTGGGCGCCGGAGCCCTCGAAGTTGAGGATGGTGCCTTCGCCGAACAGCGCGTGCTGCACCCGCTGGCCGAGGTTGAAGTCGGTCTGCGGGATCTCCGCGCCGGAGAACATCGAGCCGCCGCTGCGCGCACCGCCGGCCACCGGGCGGCTGATGCTGTTGCCAAGGCGCACCTCGCGGATCAGTTGCGGGGGAATCTCGCGGACGAAGCGCGAAACCTTGTTGTAGGTCTCGCTGCCATAGAGGCGGCGGGTTTCCGCGTAGGTCAGCACCAGGCGCTGCATGGCGCGGGTGACGCCGACGTAGGCCAGGCGGCGCTCCTCTTCCAGGCGGCCGGACTCCTCCAGGCTCATCTTGTGCGGGAACAGGCCTTCTTCCATGCCCACCAGGAACACCAGGGGGAACTCCAGGCCCTTGGCGCTGTGCAGGGTCATCAGCTGCACGCTGTCCTCGAAGGCATCGGCCTGGGTATCGCCGGCCTCCAGCGAGGCATGGCTGAGGAAGGCCTGCAGCGGGGTGAGTTCGACGTCGTCCTCGCCGTTCTCGAAGGCGCGGGCGGCGCTGACCAGTTCCTCGAGGTTCTCCACCCGGGCCTGGCCTTTCTCGCCTTTCTCTTCCTTGTGGTAGGTGATCAGCCCGGTCTGCTCGATGACGGTCTGGGTCATCAGGTGCAGGGGCATCTCCATGACCTTGGCGGCGAGGTTCTCGATCAGCTCGATGAACACCGCCAGGGCACCGGCGGCGCGGCCCGGCAGGCCCTTGTTGGCCAGCAGCAGGCGGATCGCCTCCCACATGGAGACGTCCTGGGCGCGGGCGAATTCGCGGATGCTTTCCACGGTCTTCTCGCCGATGCCCCGGGCGGGGACGTTGATCACCCGCTCCAGGGCGGCGTCGTTGCCACGGCCGTCGAGCAGGCGCAGGTAGGCCATGGCGTTCTTGATCTCGGCGCGCTCGAAGAAGCGCTGGCCGCCATAGATGCGGTAGGGGATCTTCTCCCGCAGCAGCGCCTCCTCCAGCACCCGCGACTGGGCGTTGGAGCGGTAGAGGATGGCGATCTCGCTGCGTGCCATGCCGTCCTTCAGCGCGCTCTCGATGCTCTCCACCACGTAGCGGGCTTCGTCGTGCTCGTTGAAGGCGGCGTACAGGCCCAGCGGCTCGCCGTCCTCGCCTTCTGTCCACAGCTCCTTGCCCAGGCGCCCCTGGTTGTTGGCGATCAGGGCGTTGGCGGCCTTGAGGATGCCGGCGGTGGAGCGGTAGTTCTGCTCCAGGCGGATGGTCTCGGCGTCGGCGAAGTCGCTGGAGAACTGCTGGATGTTCTCGATGCGCGCGCCGCGCCAGCCGTAGATCGACTGGTCGTCGTCGCCCACCACCATGAGGCTGTCGCCGCCCTGGGCGAGCAGGCGCAGCCAGGCGTACTGCACGGCGTTGGTGTCCTGGAACTCGTCCACCAGGATGTGGCGGAAGCGCCGCTGGTAGTGGGCCAGCAGGCCGGGCTTGTCGCGCCACAGGTCGAGGGCGCGCAGCAGCAGTTCGGAGAAGTCGATGACCCCGGTGCGCGCGCAGGCGGCCTCGTAGGCTTCGTAGATCTTCAGCATGGTGCCGAGGAACAGGTCGCCTCCGGCCTGGATGTGCTGCGGGCGCAGGCCTTCGTCCTTCTGCCCGTTGATGAACCACTGCGCCTGGCGTGCCGGCCAGCGCTGCTCGTCCAGGCCCAGCTCGCGGATCACCCGCTTGACCAGGCGCTGCTGGTCGTCGCTGTCGAGGATCTGGAAGTTCTCGGCCAGGCCGGCTTCCTGCCAGTGCGCGCGCAGCAGGCGGTGGGCCAGGCCGTGGAAGGTGCCGACCCACATGCCCGCCGGGTTGATACCCAGGAGCTGCTCGATGCGGTGGCGCATCTCGGCGGCGGCCTTGTTGGTGAAGGTCACCGACAGGATCGAGTGCGGCGAAGCCTGCTCCACCTGGATCAGCCAGGCGATGCGGTGCACCAGCACGCGGGTCTTGCCCGAGCCGGCACCGGCGAGGACCAGTTGACGCCCCAGCGAGGCGGCTACAGCCTGGCGTTGGGCATCGTTCAGGGAGTTCAGGAGGAGAGAGAGATCGTCATGCATCGCGGCATTCTATTGACCGGCCCAGGCGAGGGCAAACCGATGACCGCGTGGTCAGCCAGACGGTTCGCGAGCCGCGCCCGGAAGGCCCGCCGAAAGTTGGGCGGCGCATCCGTGAAACACGGCACATAAAGCTTTGGCGGCACGTTCCGCTCGGGTAAGCTCCGCCGACGCCTAGGCAACCATTACAAGAAAATCGCCTATGACCGCGACACCCAACGAAGCCCAGATCGACCTGCCCGGCGGCGACAGCCGCGCCCTCAGCCAGCACTTCGCAACGGACCTGGCCGTGGAGCGCACGCGCCTGCTCTATCAGGGCTCGCAAACCCCCACTCTATTCATGCTGCTCAACGGCCTGGCCTGCGCCTACCTGCTGTGGGAGCCCGCCAACGGCCTGCTGCTGGGCGGCTGGCTGGTGTGGCTGGTGCTGCTGGCGGTGCTGCGCCTGACCCAGGTGGCCGCCTTCAAGGCCGCGCTGCCCTCGCGTCAGGCCCAGCCCCAGTGGCACCACACTTTCCTTCTCGGTGCCGCCGCCTCCGGCCTGACCCTGGCCTTCCCGGTGATCTTCCTGGTGCCGGGCGATGCCTTCCTGCAGCAGGCGCTGGTCTATGGCCTGATCGCCGCCGCCATCCTCTCCGCCAGCGTCGCCTATGCGGTGAGCCTGCAGGCCTTCCTCACCTTCGCCCTGCCGTGCCTGGTGCCCACCGTGTCCTGGCTGCTGGCCAGCGGCGAGCCGTTGCAGCGTGGCTGGGGCCTGCTCAGCCTGATCCTCCTGGCCGCGCTGATGGTGGTGGCCTGGCAGGTCAACCGCCTGGTGCAGCGCAGCCTGATCCAGCGCTTCCACAACCAGGCGCTGATCGACAACCTGGAGCATGCCAAGGTCCGCGCCGAGGGGCTCAACAGCGAGCTGGCGCGGGAAGTGGAGCAGCGCCGGCGCGCCGAGCGCGAGCTGCGCGCCGCCCACAACGACCTGGAGATCCGCGTCGCCCAGCGCACCCTGGAACTGGCCGACGCCAGCCACGCCCTGGCCAAGAGCGAGGCGCGCCTGGCCCTGGCCCTGGAGGCCAGCGAGCTGGGGCTGTGGGACTGGAACCTGGAGACCGACGAGGTGCACCACTCGCACCTGCGGGAGATCTTCGGCATCGAGATGGACGACGTCACCCGCGTGCTCAGCGACCTCAAGCCGCGCCTGCACCCGGACGACCTGCCGCTGCTGCGCCGGGCCCTGGTCGACCACCTCAAGGGCCGCAGCGACGGCTACGCCATCGACTACCGGGTGCGCCACAGCGACGGCCGCTGGCTCTGGGTCGAGGACCGCGGCCGCGTGGTGGAGCGTGACGAGCAGGGCAAGGTGCTGCGCATGCTCGGCACCCGCCGCGACGTCACCGAGCGCAAGCAGGCCGAGGAGCAGCAGCGCCTCTCGGCCATGGTCTTCGAGGCGGCCAGCGAGGGCATCGTCATCCTCGACCCGGAATACCGACTGCTGGCGGTCAACCAGGCCTTCAGCGAAGTCACCGGCTACCGCCGCGACGAGGTGCTCGGCCGCACGGTGGTGGAAATCAACAGCACCCGCGAGAGCCGCCGCCAGTACCACCTGATCCGCCAGGAGCTGGAGCAGAGCGGCAGCTGGCAGGGCGAACTGGTGGACACCCGCAAGAACGGCGAGCTCTACCCGCAGTGGCTGCAGCTCAACGTGGTGCGCGACGCCCGGGGCAACGCCAGCCACATCGTCGGCTTCTTCGCCGACCTCTCCGCACGCCGCGATGCCGAGGAGCGCCTGCGCTACCTCTCGCACTACGACGAACTCACCGGCCTGGCCAACCGCACCCTGTTCAAGGACCGCCTGCACGAGGCCAGCCAGCGCGCGCGCCAGAGCGGCCGCGGCCTGGCCCTGCTGCACATCGACCTGGATCGCTTCAAGGTGCTCAACGACAGCCTCGGCCATGAAGTGGCCGACCAGCTGCTGCGGCAGATGAGCCGGCGCCTGGCCCAGGCCGCGCCCGAGGCGGACACCATCGCCCGGCTGTCCGGCGACGAATTCGCGGTGATTCTCGACTCCTACGGCAGCCTCTCCAGCCTGGCGCGCACCGCCAGCCGCCTGCTGACCAAGCTGCGCACGCCGATGACGGTGGGCGGCGAGGAACTGGTGGTCAGCGCCTCCCTGGGCATCAGCCTGCTGCCGGACAACGCCCGCGAGATCTCCACCCTGATCAGCCAGGCCAACATGGCCATGCAGCACGCCAAGCACCTGGGCGGCAACACCTTCCAGTTCTTCACCGACAACCTCCAGGCCTGCACCCTCGAACGCCTGCAGATGGAGACCCAGCTGCGCAAGGCCATCGAGGAAGGCCAGCTGGAGGTCTTCTATCAGCCCAAGCTGTGCCTGGCCGACGACAGCCTCAACGCCGCCGAGGCGCTGGTGCGCTGGCGCCATCCGCAACTGGGGCTGGTGCCGCCGGGGGACTTCATCGGCCTGGCCGAGGAAACCGGGCTGATCGCGCCCATCGGCGAGTTCGTGCTGCGCCAGGCCTGCCTGCAAGCGCGCGAGTGGCAGCGCCAGGGGCTGGCGGACATCCGCGTCTCGGTGAACCTCTCCGGCCACCAGCTGCGCCAGGGCAACCTCACCAGCCTGGTGCGCCAGGTGCTCGACGAGACCGGCCTGTCGCCGCGGCTGCTGGAGCTGGAGCTGACCGAGAGCCACCTGCTGGAGAACGTCGAGCACGTCATCGCCACCTTCCGCCAGCTGCGCGAGCTGGGGGTGAAGCTGGCGATCGACGACTTCGGCACCGGCTACTCGTCCCTGAGCTACCTCAAGCGCTTCCCGGTGGACTACGTGAAGATCGACCAGACCTTCATCCGCGACCTGTCCTCCGGGGGCGAGGACGCCGCCATCACCCGCGCCATCATCGCCATGGCCCACGGCCTGGAACTCAAAGTGGTGGCCGAGGGCGTGGAGACCCAGGCGCAGATGGACTTCCTCAAGACCCAGGGCTGCGACGAGATCCAGGGCTACCTGATCAGCCCGCCGGTGGAGGCGCCGGTGTTCGCCGCGCTGCTCAAGGAGCAGGCGACGGCGCTGTGGCGCTGACCGCCTCCGGCAGGTCGCGCAGCAGCAGGGCGTACTCCAGGTCGAGGTCGGCGGGCAGCGGGATGTAGAGCACGTGGCCGTCGCCGGGCGCGACATCCCGGCGCTCGCCGGCCTCGGTCTCCAGGCCATGGAGGATGAAGCCCAGGTTGCCCGACGGGGTCATCAGTTCCAGGCGATCACCCACCTCGAAGCGGTTCTTCACCCGCACTTGCGCCAGCTCGCCCCGGCGCGCGCCGGTCAGCTCGCCGACGAACTGCTGGCGCGAGGGCCGCGAGCTGCCGTGCTCGTAGTTCTGGTAGTGGTCGTGGGTGTGGCGCCGCAAAAAGCCCTCGGTGTAGCCGCGGTTGGCCAGGGAGTCCAGGCGCTCCAGCAGGCGCGGCTCGAAGGGACGACCGGCGAGGGCGTCGTCGATGGCCTGGCGGTAGGCCTGGGCGGTGCGCGCCACGTAGAAGTGCGACTTGGTGCGGCCCTCGATCTTCAGCGAGTGCACGCCCATCTCCAGCAGGCGGCCCACGTGCTGCACGGCGCGCAGGTCCCTGGAATTCATGATGTAGGTGCCATGCTCGTCCTCGAAGGCGGGCATGTATTCGCCCGGGCGGCTGCCGTCCTCCAGCAGGAACAGGCGTTCGCTGGGTGCGCCCTCGCCCAGGGTCGGCTGCGGCGTGCAGCGGTGCACCAGGTCGCCGAGCGAGTCCTCGCGGGCCTCGCCGGCCTTGTACTGCCAGCGGCAGGCATTGGTGCAGGTGCCCTGGTTGGGGTCGCGGTGGTTGATGTAGCCGGACAGCAGGCAGCGGCCGGAGTAGGCCATGCACAGCGCACCGTGGACGAACACCTCCAGCTCCATCTCCGGCACCTCGCGGCGGATCTCGTCGATCTCCTCCAACGACAGCTCGCGGGACAGGATCACCCGGGTCAGCCCCTGGGCCTGCCAGAACCTCACGCTCGCCCAGTTCACCGTGTTGGCCTGCACCGAGAGATGCACCGGCATCTGCGGGAAGTGCTCGCGCACCAGCATGATCAGCCCCGGGTCGGACATGATCAGCGCGTCCGGCGCCATCGCCACCACCGGGGCCAGGTCCTTGAGGAAGGTCCTGAGCTTGGCGTTGTGCGGCGCGATGTTGACCACCACGTAGAAGCGCTTGCCCTGGGCGTGGGCCTCGGCGATGCCCGCGGCCAGGGTCGCGTGGTCGAACTCGTTGTTGCGCACCCGCAGGCTGTAGCGCGGCTGCCCGGCGTACACGGCATCGGCGCCGTAGGCGAAGGCATGGCGCATGGCCTTGAGGGTGCCGGCGGGGCAGAGCAGTTCGGGGGCTTGGCGGCTGGACATGGGCGGGGCTCGTTGCGCGAAAAATCGCGGATTCTAGGCAAGCCGCCTTCGGTGGGTATTGCGCTGGAGCAATGCTGGTGCGGGGCGAATTCGTTCTCGAAGGGATGGATTTCGCTGCGTTGGGCCTCGCTGCGCTCGGCGCCAACCTACGGGGCTTCGGTGCCTTGGTGGGGCGGCCGCGCTTTTGTAGGGGCGAATTCATTCGCCCGCTCTTCCTCCCGCCACCACTCTCTTGGAGGCGGCTCCATTCGTTTCAGTCATTCCACTCCCGCCCCTGCAGCTCCAGCAGGCTGTGGGCCTGCTCGGGGCCGGTGGAGCCGGCGGGGTAGCTGCGTGGGCTCTGGTAGTACTCGTGCCAGCCTTCGAGGATCGGGTCGACCCAGCGCCAGGCGGCCTCCACCTCGTCGCGGCGCATGAACAGCGTCGAGTCGCCCTCGATCACGTCCAGCAGCAGGCGCTCGTAGGCGTCCCAGCGGCGCTGGCTGAAGGCCTGGGCCAGGTTCAGGTCCAGTTCCACCGGCTCCAGGCGCATACCCTTGCCGGGGTTCTTGGCCATCAGTTGCAGGCTGATGCGCTCCTCGGGCTGCAGGCGGATCAGCAGGCGGTTGGCCTCGCCGCCGTTGAACAGGCGGTGCGGCACCGGCTTGAACTGGATGACGATCTCCGAGTACTTGCGCGCCAGGCGCTTGCCGGTGCGCAGGTAGAAGGGCACGCCGGCCCAGCGCCAGTTGTCGATCTCCGCCTGCACGGCGACGAAGGTCTCGGTGTCGCTGTCGTTGTCGACGTTCTTCTCGAAGTAGTAGGCGGGCACTTCCTGGCCGCCGATCTTGCCGGCGCCGTACTGGCCGCGCACGGTCTTGTCCTGCACGTCGAGCCCGGAGATGGGCTTGAGGGCCTCGAGGATCTTCACCTTCTCGGTGCGCACCGCGTCGGCGTCGAAGCGCACCGGCGCCTCCATGGCTACCAGGCAGAGCAGCTGCAGCAGGTGGTTCTGCACCATGTCGCGCATGGCGCCGGCGTGGTCGTAGTAGCTGCCACGGTTCTCCACGCCCAGGGTCTCGCACACGCTGATCTGCACATGGTCGATGTGCCCGGCGCGCCACACCGGCTCGAACAGGGCGTTGGCGAAGCGCAGGGCCATGAGGTTCTGTACCGTCTCCTTGCCCAGGTAGTGGTCGATGCGGAACACCTGGCGCTCGTCGAACACCGCGCCGATGGCGGCGTTGATCGCCAGGGCCGATTCCAGGGAGTGGCCGATGGGCTTCTCCAGCACGATGCGCGCCTGGGGCCCGGCGAGGCCGGCGATCTGCAGGTGCCGGGCGATGTCCTCGAACAGCCGCGGGGCGATGGCCAGGTAGTAGACGCGGCCACGATCCTCGCCCGGCCCCAGGTGGCGGGCCAGGCGGCCGAAATCGGCGCTCTGGGAGACGTCCATGACGAAGTAGTCGAGCCGCGCGGCGAACCCCGCCCAGGCCTCGTTGGTGAAGTCGGCGCGGGCCACCTGGGCGCGGCAGTGACGCTCGGCGAGGGCCCGGTACTGCTGGACGTCGAGGGGATTGCGGGCGATGGCGAGGATGCGCAGCTGCGGATGCAGGCGCCCGTCGCGATGCAGGTGGTAGAGCGCCGGGAGCAGCTTGTGCAGGGCGAGGTCGCCGGTACCGCCGAAGACCAACATGTCACAGGGCTGGGTCAAGGGTGCACTCCTGCGTGGTTTACCTGGGCGGAAAAGCGGGTCATGTAGTATAACTACAAGGTCACTACAGCCCGACGGCCGTCGATCATAACCGAGTTGTCCCCACGCGTTGATCGAGCCGTGAGGCGTATCCCCCACTTCGAAGAGCCTGCCCTGTGAATCTGCTGCAACACATCGCCCAGTCGCGCCACCTGCTGCGCAAGTCGGAACTGAAGGTCGCCGACCACGTCCTGCTCGATCCCGCCGCAGTCATGCACAGCTCCATGGCGGACCTCGCGCAGAGCGTCGGCGTCAGCGAACCCACCATCGTGCGTTTCTGCCGCGCCATCGGCTGCGGCGGCTTCCAGGACCTCAAGTTGAAACTGGCGCAGAGCCTCGCTGCCGGCGCGAGCTTCGGCCAGTTCGCGATCCACGAGGACGACTCGGTCGCCGACTTCAGCCTGAAGATTTTCGACACCACGCTGCACACCCTGATGGACGTGCGCGAGAAGCTCGACCCCCAGGCCCTGCAACGCGCCATCGCCGCCTGCGCCCAGGCCCAGCGCGTGGAGTTCTACGGCTTCGGTGCCTCCGGTGCGGTGGCGGCCGATGCCCAGCACAAGTTCTTCCGCCTGCTGCTGACCGCCGCCGCCTATTCCGACCCGCACATGCAGGCGATGTCGGCGGTGACGCTCAAGCCCACCGACGTGGCCATCTGCATTTCCCAGTCGGGCCGCTCCAAGGACCTGCTGATCACCGCCAACCTGGTGCGCGAGGCCGGCGCCACGCTGATCACCCTGTGCCCGAGCCAGACGCCGCTGGCGGACCTGGCCACGGTGAACCTGGCCATCGACGTGCAGGAAGACACCGAGATCTACACCCCGCTGACCTCGCGCATCGCCCACCTGGTGGTGATCGACGTGCTGGCGATGGGCGTCGCCATGGCCCGTGGTCCGAGCCTGGTCAACCACCTCAAGAGCGTGAAGCGCAGCTTGCGCAGCCTGCGCCTGTCGCCCAAGTCGATCAAGGCGATGGAAGACTGATCGACCGCCCACGGCCCGGGCGCCGCGCGGCGCTCAGAGGGTCCTGATCGAGGTGCGGATCGCCCGCGCGCACTCGATCACCGCAGGCGCCAGCTTGCGTTCCGCCTCCTCCATGCTCCAGCGGCTGGTCGGCGCCACCACGTGCACGGCGGCCACCGGCTGGCCCTGGCTGCCGAGGATGGGCGCGGCGATGGTCATGTCGCCGAGGAACAGTTCCTCGTTGTTGATCGCATAGCCCTTGCGCCGGGTCGCCTCGATCTGCGCGAAGATTTCCTCCGGGCCGGTCAGGGTCTGCTGCGTGTGGCGCTTCAGCTCGCTGGCCGCCAGTACCGCGTGCACTTCGTCATCGTCCAGGGCGCTCAGGTAGGCGCGGCCGGAGCCGGTGCAGTACATGGGGATGCGGCTGCCGATGGGCATGTGGATGGGGATGAACTTGGGTGCCACGAAGCGCGCCACGTAGACCATCTCCAGGCCGTCGGGCTCGGTGAGGTTGGTGGTTTCCCCGGTGATCTGCGCCAGTTCGGCGAGGAAGGGGTTGGCCACGTCCACCAGAGTGTCGGCGGCCAGGTAGTTGTAGCCGATCTCCATCACCCTGGGCGTGAGCTGGAAGCGCTTGGTCTGCGGGTGCTTGCGCACGTAGCCGAGCTCCTCGAGGGTGTGGATCATGCGTTGCGCCGAACTCTTGTTGATACCCGCCGCCTCGGCCACCTCGGCCAGGTTCATGGTGCGTTGCCGGGCGTTGAAGGCGCGCAGCACGGCCAGGCCTTTCTCCAGCGACTGGTTGAACAGTGAATTGTTGTTATCGCTCATGTCGCGTCCTTTCAGCGGGTTTCTGCTGCTTTGAATATCGATATTCGATATTTATAAATCTCTTTACGATTCTTGTAAATTGTTTATAGTCGAGAAAACGCCTCCTGCCGATACAGCCGAGGCCATCCATAGCGCACAACGACAATAAACAGCGTCCAATGGGAGATTCGCCATGCCTCCTCGCCTTCGTGCCCTCACCTGCGCCTGCGCATTGGTCGCCGGCCTCGCCACGTCCTTGGCCGCCAGCGCCGAGAGCTACCGGGTCGGCGCCACCGCCACCGGCGTGCCCTTCACCTTCCTCGACGTCAAGAGCCAGAGCATCCAGGGGATGATGGTCGATGCCGCCCAGGCCGTGGCCAAGGCCGGCGGCTTCGAGGTTCAGATCCAGCAGACCACCTTCGCCGCCCTGATCCCCTCGCTGACGGCGAACAAGATCGACGTCATCTCCGCCGCCATGCTGCGCACCCCCGCGCGGGAGAAGGTGGTGCAGTACTCCGACCCGGTGTTCAGCTACGGCGAGGGCCTGATCGTCCGGGCCGACGACGCCACCGCCTACACGCGCATGGAGGACCTCTCGGGCGAGGTGGTGGGCGCCCAGGTCGGCACCGTGTTCATCGACGAGCTGAACAAGCGCGGCATCTTCAAGGAAGTGCGCGGCTACGACTCCATCGCCGACCTGATGCGCGACCTGGCGCTGGGGCGGATCAAGGCCGGCTTCGCCGACCGCCCGATCCTCGCCTACCAGCTGGCCCAGGGCACCCAG
The DNA here is from genome assembly GCF_012767755.2 of Pseudomonas tohonis. Taxonomy (NCBI): domain Bacteria; kingdom Pseudomonadati; phylum Pseudomonadota; class Gammaproteobacteria; order Pseudomonadales; family Pseudomonadaceae; genus Pseudomonas; species Pseudomonas tohonis. The sequence continues at coordinate 6,707,972 of NZ_AP023189.1, read as the reverse complement.
GACAAGGTGCGCCTGGTGCAGGGCTACCAGCCGGTGATCATGGGTGATGTCTGCCTGATCGTGCGCAAGGGCGATGCCGCGACCCTGGAACGGGTCAACAGGGGCATCGCCGCGATCAAGGCCGATGGCTCGCTGGACCGCATCATCGCGAAGTGGAAGCTCGACTGACCGCGCTCGCGGCCCGCCGGCGTGGCGGGCCTTTCCCTGAACCCATCCACGGGTAGCCTCCATGTTTCTCCAGAACGCTCTGGACTTCCTCCCCATTCTCTTGAAAGGGGCGGTGATCACCGTGCAGGTCACGGCCGGGTCCTTCCTGCTCAGTTCCATCATCGGCCTGGTCTTCGCCCTGATGATGGTGTCGAAGGTCCGCGCCATCTCGCTGTTCGCCATCGGCGTGGTCAACGTCATCCGTGGCCTGCCGATCATCGTGCAGCTCTTCTACATCTATTTCGTGCTGCCGGATTTCGGTATCCAGCTCAGCGCCTTCCAGGCCGGCGTCATCGGCCTGGGCATCGCCTATTCGGCCTACCAGGCGGAGAATTTCCGCGCCGGCATCCAGGCCATCCACCAGGGGCAGATCGAGGCGGCCGAGTCCCTCGGCATGCGCGGTGCCATGGTGATGCGCCGGGTGGTGCTGCCCCAGGCCTTCCGCATCGCCCTGCCGCCCTACGGCAACACCCTGGTGATGATGCTCAAGGACTCCTCGCTGGTCTCCACCATCACCGTGGCCGAGATGACCCGCGCCGGCCAGCTGATCGCCTCCTCGACCTTCGAGAACATGACCGTCTACACCCTGGTGGCGCTGCTCTACCTGGCGCTGAGCCTGCCGCTGTCCTACGGCCTGCGCCGGCTGGAAGCCCGAATCGGCAAGAGGAGCAAGGCATGATCGAGATCAAGCAGCTGCACAAGAGCTTCGGCAGCCTGGCGGTGCTCGAAGGCATCGACCTGAGCATCGAGAGTGGCGAGGTGGTCTGCCTGATCGGCCCCTCGGGCTCCGGCAAGTCCACCCTGCTGCGGTGCATCAACGGCCTGGAGACCCACGACCGGGGCGAGATCCTGGTCAGCGGCCAGCCGGTGAACCGCCACCACGACAGCATCCATGAGATCCGCACCCAGGTGGCCATGGTGTTCCAGCGCTTCAACCTGTTCCCCCATCGCACGGCTGTGGAAAACGTGATGGAGGGGCCGGTCTACGTGAAGAAGGAAGACCCCCGCGAAGCCCGCCGCCAGGCCGAGGCGCTGCTGGAGAAGGTCGGCCTCGCGCATCGCATGAACGCCTACCCGGACGAGCTCTCCGGCGGCCAGCAACAGCGCGTGGCCATCGCCCGCGCCCTGGCGATGAAGCCCAGGGCGATCCTCTTCGACGAGCCCACGTCCGCCCTGGACCCCGAGCTGGTGGGCGAGGTGCTGGCGGTGATGCGGCGCCTCGCCGACGAAGGCATGACCATGATCGTGGTCACCCACGAGATGGGCTTCGCCCGCGATGTGGCTGACAAGGTCTGCTTCCTCCACAGCGGTCGCATCGTCGAACAGGGCCCGGCCCGCGAGGTGCTGAGCGCGCCGAGCCACCCGCGCACCCAGGACTTCCTCAAGCGCCTGCTGAACAGCGGCGAGGTGCCGGCATGAACGCGCCCCTCGCGCCCGCGCTGCCGTCCTCGCTCTGGGCCGCCACTGCCACGCCCGGCATCGCCACGCCGGCGCTGGAGGAAGACCGGCAGGTCGATGTCGCCATCGTCGGTGCCGGCTACACCGGGCTGGTCGCAGCGCTGCACCTGGCCGAGGCGGGCATCGGCGTTTGCGTGCTGGACGCCGGCGAACCCGGCTGGGGCGCCTCCGGGCGCAACGGCGGGCAGGTGATCCCCGGCCTCAAGTTCGACCCCGAGCAACTGATCGCCAAGTTCGGCGTGGCCCGTGGCGAGGCGATGATCCAGGCCGCCGGCGGTGCCGCCGACGAGGTGTTCGCGCTGATCGAGCGGCTCGGCATCGATTGCGACGCCACCCGCAAGGGCTGGATCCAGCCGGCCGCCTCGACCGTGGCCATGCGCGGCCTGGAGCAGCGCGCCGGGCAGTGGCGCGCGCGCGGCGTCGAGGTGGAGCTGCTGGACGAGCCGGCCGTCGCCCGGCGCATCGGCAGCGTCAACTACCTCGGTGCCTGGGTCGACCCGCGTGCCGGCAGTGTCCAGCCCCTGAGCTACGCCCGTGGGCTGGCGCGGGCGGCGGTGCAGCGGGGCGCGGCGATCCATGGCCACAGCCGGGTCACCGGGCTGCGCCGCGAAGGGTCGCGCTGGCAGTTATCCACAGCCCGTGGCGCGAGCATCAGCGCCGAGCGCGTGCTGCTGGCAGGCAACGGCTACACCGATGACCTCTGGCCCGGCCTGCGGCAGACGCTGATCGCCGCCAACAGCTTCATCGTCGCCACCCAGCCGTTGCCGGCGCACCTGCGCCACAGCGTGCTGCCGGGCGGCGAGGTCTGTTCGGATGCGCGGCGCCTGCTGCTGTATTTCAAGCAGGACGCCCAGGGGCGGCTCCTGCTGGGCGGGCGCGGGCCCTTCCCGGAGCCGCGTGAGGCCGCCGACTGGGCGCATCTGGAGCGCTCGCTCACCGGGCTCTTCCCGCAGCTCGCCGGGGTGCCCATCGAATACCGCTGGAGCGGGCGCGTGGCGCTGACCCAGGACTTCCTGCCCCATGTCCACGAACCGGCGCCGGGGCTGTCGATGCTGCTGGGCTACAACGGTCGCGGCATCGCCCTGGCCACCTGCCTGGGGCGGCACATGGCGGCGCGCCTGGCGGGGCAGGGCGGGGACTTCCCCTTCCCGATCACGCCGGTGCGGCGCATCCCCCTGCACGGCCTGCAGCGCCTCTACCTGGGCGCGGGGATCGCCTGGTACCGCCTGCTCGACGCCCTGCTCTGAACGGCCGGTGGCTGTCGCAGGACGGTCATCGGAGTTTCACGACCCTGTCCTCAAAGCGTCATGCCGCTGGCCGATGCTGGTGCTCCCCGCACTTCGTCCTGGGAGACCTGACATGCCTCGACACCATGCACAGCGTTTTGACGAGCCGGCCATCGACAGCAAGACCCGGCGCAAGCTCGAAGACCAGCGCCGGATGCAGTTCCGCCGCGCCATCGAGGAGCGTGCCGAACAGCGCCGCCTGCTGGCGGATCTGGATGGCTACCCCGACCTGATCGCGATCAACTACCTGTTGTCGTCAACGGCAGAGCGCCGTCGAACCTCTGGGAAAGCGTGCTGATCTGGGCGCGTTCTTCGCGGATAAAGGCCATCAACGCCTGGGCGACCGGTGACAGCCGCTTGCCCTTGGCGTGGACCACGCACCAGCTGCGGTAGAGGGGCAACTCCTCCACCGGCAGCTCGCGCAGCACGCCGGTGGCCAGCTCCAGGCTGACCGCGTGGCGGGGCAGCAGGCCCAGGCCGAGCCCGGCCACCACGCATTCGCGCAGGGCATCCAAGGAGGCGACTTCCTGGGTCTGGGCGAAGTGCGCGCGCTTCTGCTGGAAGTATTCCTCGCAGGCCTTGCGGGTGCCCGAGCCGGCTTCGCGGATCAGCAGCGGGAAGGGCTCCAGGTCCTTCAGCGTCAGGCTGCGCGCGTGGCACAGCGGGTGATCCGGCGGCGCCACGGCGATGATCGGGTTGTTGAGGAACGGCAGGAACTCCAGGGCCATGTCCTGGGGCACCAGGGACATGATCACCAGGTCGTCGCGGTTGTCCGCCAGGCGCTTGATCACCTGGGCGCGGTTGACCACCGTCAGGTGCAGGCTGACGTCCGGATGGTGCTGCTTGAAGGCGGCGAACAGGTGCGGCACGAAGTACTTGGCGCTGGATTCCACCGCCAGGTTGAGCTGGCCCTGCAGCGAGCCCTGCAGGTCCGAGAGCTGCATGTCGAGGCTGGCCAGGCGCTGGAAGATGTCGCTGCTGGCCACGTACAGCGCCTCGGCGGCATCGGTCTGGTAGAGCTTCTTGCCGACGTATTCGAACAAGGGCTGGCCCACCAGCTCCTCGAGCTGGCGGATCTGCAGGCTGACGGCCGGCTGGGTCAGCGCCATCTCTTCCGCCGCTCGGCTGTACGAGCGGCTCTCGAATACGGCACGGAACACCTGGAGCTGGCGCAGCGTCATGCGCAGCAGGGTCTTGCGCATAGGTGGAAGCCTCGGAAAAGGGGGATCGCGGCGCCGACTATAAGGCTTTCCTAATGGATACCCCAATAATTATTGATTTGGGTTATCCCAGGGCTGGGCGTAGGTTAATCACGCACCGCTACAGCACCGGCGGTCACTCGCCGAACGGCCTGCCGTTCGCCTGCCCACTTGGTCGAGGGAACGCTCGTGATCAAGAAAATCCTCATCGCCAACCGGGGTGAGATCGCCGTCCGCATCGTGCGCGCCTGCGCCGAGATGGGCATCCGCTCGGTGGCCGTCTACTCCGACGCCGACCGCCACGCCCTGCACGTCAAGCGTGCCGACGAGGCCCACAGCATCGGCGCGGACCCGCTGGCCGGCTACCTCAACCCGCGCAAGCTGGTGAACCTGGCCGTGGAGACCGGTTGCGACGCGCTGCACCCCGGCTACGGCTTCCTCTCCGAGAACGCCGAGCTGGCCGATATCTGCGCCGAGCGTGGCATCCGCTTCATCGGCCCGTCGGCGGAAGTCATCCGCCGCATGGGCGACAAGACCGAAGCCCGCCGCAGCATGATCAAGGCCGGCGTGCCGGTCACCCCGGGCACCGAAGGCAACGTGGCGGACCTCGCGGAGGCCCTGCGCGAAGGCGAGCGCATCGGCTACCCGGTGATGCTCAAGGCCACCTCCGGCGGTGGCGGTCGCGGCATCCGCCGCTGCAACAGCCGCGAGGAACTGGAGCAGGCCTACCCCCGGGTGATCTCCGAGGCGACCAAGGCCTTCGGCTCCGCCGAGGTGTTCCTGGAAAAATGCATCGTCAACCCCAAGCACATCGAAGCCCAGGTGCTGGCCGACAGCTTCGGCAACACCGTGCACCTGTTCGAGCGTGACTGCTCGATCCAGCGCCGCAACCAGAAGCTCATCGAGATCGCCCCCAGCCCGCAGCTCACCCCCGAGCAGCGCGCCTACATCGGCGACCTCTCCGTGCGCGCCGCCAAGGCGGTGGGCTACGAGAACGCCGGCACCGTGGAGTTCCTGCTCGCCGAGGGCGAGGTGTACTTCATGGAGATGAACACCCGGGTGCAGGTGGAACACACCATCACCGAGGAAATCACCGGCATCGACATCGTCCGCGAGCAGATCCGCATCGCCTCCGGCCTGCCGCTCTCGGTCAAGCAGGAAGACATCATCCATCGCGGTTTCGCCCTGCAGTTCCGCATCAACGCCGAGGACCCGAAGAACAACTTCCTGCCCTCGTTCGGCAAGATCACCCGCTACTACGCCCCCGGCGGCCCCGGCGTGCGGACCGACACGGCGATCTACACCGGTTACACCATCCCGCCCTTCTACGACTCCATGTGCCTGAAGCTGATCGTCTGGGCGCTGACCTGGGAGGAGGCGCTGGACCGCGGCCTGCGTGCGCTCGACGACATGCGCGTGCAGGGGGTCAAGACCACCGCCGCCTATTACCAGGAGATCCTCCGCGATCCCGAGTTCCGCAGCGGCCAGTTCAACACCAGCTTCGTCGAGAGCCACCCGGAGCTGACCCAGTATTCGATCAAGCGCAACCCGTCGCACCTGGCCATCGCCATCGCGACCGCCATTGCCGCCCACGCGGGCCTGTAAGGGAAGGATGCAGAACATGAGCAAGACCCCGGAAGCCAAGAAGATCACCGTCACCGACACCATCCTGCGTGACGCGCACCAGTCCCTGCTGGCCACCCGCATGCGCCTGGAAGACATGCTCCCCATCTGCGACAAGCTCGACCAGGTCGGCTACTGGTCGCTGGAAGTCTGGGGCGGCGCCACCTTCGATGCCTGCGTGCGCTTCCTCAAGGAAGACCCGTGGGAGCGCCTGCGCAAGCTCAAGGCCGCGCTGCCCAACACCCGCCTGCAGATGCTCCTGCGCGGGCAGAACCTGCTGGGCTACCGCCACTACAGCGACGACGTGGTGAAGGCCTTCGTGGCCAAGGCGGCGGTCAACGGCATCGACGTGTTCCGCATCTTCGACGCGATGAACGATGTGCGTAACCTGCGCGTCTCCATCGAAGCGGTGAAGGCCGCCGGCAAGCACGCCCAGGGCACCATCGCCTACACCACCAGCCCGGTGCACACCGAGGCCGCCTTCGTCGCCCAGGCCAAGGCCATGCAGGCGATGGGCGTGGACTCCATCGCCATCAAGGACATGGCCGGCCTGCTCACCCCCTTCGCCACCGGTGACCTGGTCAAGGCCCTGAAGGAGAGCGTCGACCTGCCGGTGTTCATCCACTCCCACGACACCGCCGGCGTCGCCAGCATGTGCCAGCTCAAGGCCATCGAGAACGGCGCCGACCACATCGACACCGCCATCTCCAGCATGGCCTGGGGCACCAGCCACCCGGGCACCGAGTCCATGGTCGCGGCCCTGCGCAACACGCCCTACGACACCGGCCTGGACCTCGCGCTGATCCAGGAGATCGGCATGTACTTCCACGCCGTGCGCAAGAAGTACCACCAGTTCGAGAGCGAATTCACCGGCGTCGACACCCGCGTGCAGGTCAACCAGGTGCCGGGCGGGATGATCTCCAACCTCGCCAACCAGCTGAAGGAGCAGGGCGCCCTGAACCGCATCAACGAGGTCTTCGAGGAGATCCCCAAGGTGCGCAAGGATCTCGGCTACCCGCCCCTGGTGACCCCGACCTCGCAGATCGTCGGCACCCAGGCGGTGTTCAACGTGCTGGCCGGCGAGCGCTACAAGACCATCACCAACGAGGTGAAGCTCTACCTGCAGGGCCGCTACGGCAAGGCCCCGGGTGAGATCGACGAACAGCTGCGCCGCCAGGCCATCGGCAACGAGGAAGTCATCGACGTGCGCCCGGCCGACCTGCTCAAGCCCGAGCTGGACAAGCTGCGCAAGGAAATCGGCGCCCTGGCCAAGAGCGAGGAGGACGTCCTCACCTTCGCCATGTTCCCCGACATCGGCCGCAAGTTCCTCGAAGAGCGTGAAGCCGGCACCCTCAAGCCCGAGGAGCTGCTGCCCATCCCCAACGGCCAGGGCTCGGCCCCGGTCGGCGGCGAGGGCGTGCCCACCGAGTTCGTGGTCGACGTGCACGGCGAGAGCTACCGCGTGGACATCACCGGGGTCGGCGTGAAGAGCGACGGCAAGCGCCACTTCTACCTGTCCATCGACGGCATGCCGGAAGAAGTGGTGTTCGAGCCGCTCAATGACTTCGTCGCCGGCAACAGCAGCAAGCGGAAGAACGCCAGTGCGCCCGGCGATGTCAGCACCACCATGCCGGGCAACATCGTCGACGTGCTGGTCAAGGAAGGCGACAGCGTCAAGGCCGGCCAGGCCGTGCTGATCACCGAAGCCATGAAGATGGAAACCGAAGTGCAGGCGCCCATCGCCGGCACCGTCAAGGCGATCCACATCGCCAAGGGCGACCGGGTCAACCCGGGCGAGGTCCTGATCGAGATCGAATGATCGCGAGCGAGAAGTCCCCTGGGGAGCCCTCGGGCTCCCCTTTTTTGTCTTTACCCGGGCCGAAATATTTTCAATGGCCGCCATGCAGATAGCCGTCTGGCCGTGCCCCGGCCGTCGACGCCATGCTGGGCGCCCATCAGGTTCAACCCAGGAGGATCACCGATGAAGACCGTTGCCCAGATGCTCCACGCCAAGCCGCTGCAGCAGGTGCACACCGTCACCGCCGAAGTGCCGATGCTCGATGCCCTGCGCCTCTTGGCCGAACACAATATCGGCGCCTTGCCGGTGGTCGAGGATGGCCGCCTGGTGGGCATCGTCAGCGAGCGTGACTACGCCCGCCGTGGCGTGCTGCAAGGGCGCTCGTCGGTGGTCACGCCGGTGCGCGAGTTCATGACCGAGGCGGTGCTGACGGTGAACGGCCGGCAGAGCATCCGCGAATGCATGGCGCTGATGACCGACCGCCACCTGCGCCACCTGCCCGTGGTGGAGGACGGCCAACTGGTCGGCCTGCTGTCCATCGGCGACCTGGTCAAGGAAGCCATCGCCGAGCAGGACGCGCTGATCCAGCACCTGGAGCAGTACATCCGGGGTGAGATGGCCTGAGCCGCCTTGCTGGGAAGCCCGTTGTCACGCCTCGTCTGTACGGCGGCGTGGCACGTCCTGTATGTCCGGCGTTTTGGAGCCTAGGGAGACGAGGCGCTTTCCCGCCTGGATTCGCACGAAGGTTTTGAAGACTTCGTGAACGAGATCGGCCTCGTCCATATCGGGATCGGCCATCTCCAATGCCTGCTGGTAGAGCGCGTCGTCGAGGGTGACTGTGATGCGCATGTTTCGGTCCCTCCTCCGGGCAAGGGTGGACGTCACTCTTTACGTCCACCGGCGGTGCCGACTGGTACTGCGCTGCGGTGGACCGGTGAAGCGGGGTCCACCCTACCGCTGTCGGATGCATATGGCTGGCGGTGATCTGGGCCGCTCTGCGGCCCTTGGCGACTGAAGTCGCCCCTACGGGTTCGTCACTCCGCCCGTTCGCCGCACAAATCCAGGGCGAACCAGCGCTCGACGTCAGCAGGGGCGAGGCCGGCGCCGATCAGGGCGAACAGCTTGGCCAGGGCGGCTTCGCGGGTCATGCCGCCGGCGGAGACCAGGCCGCTGGCCGCCAGCTGGCTGCCGGCGGCGTAGACACCGAACTCGACGTGCCCGGCCGGGCACTGGCTGATCGCCGCCAGCACCACGCCGCGCTGGTGCGCGGCCTTGAGGACGGCCAGCAGCTCGGCGTTGTCCGACGGGCCGGTGCCGCTGCCGTAGCACTCCAGCAACAGCCCCTGCACGCCGGAATCCAGCAGCGCCTGCACATGGCCCGCCTGCAGGCCGGGGAACAGCGGCAGCACCGCCAGGTTCACCGGCACGCGACGGGTGTTGAAGCCGAGCAGGGCGGGCAGGGCGTCGGCGCGCTCGCCGCTGCGCTGGCGCGGCAACACGGTGAAGGCGTCGAAGGCATCGCTGCGCAGCTTGCTCACCCGCGCGCCATGCATCAGCCCGCCGTTGAAATACAGGTGCACGCCCGGCTCCACGCCGCTTTGCAGTGCCGCGAGGGCGCCGCAGAGGTTGGGCCAGGCGTCGCTGCCATCGCAGCCGGCCGGGAGCATGGCGCCGGTCAGCACCACCGGTACGTCCAGGCCCAGCAGCAGGAAGCTCAGGGCGGCGGCGCTGTAGGCCAGGGTGTCGGTGCCATGCAGCAGCAGCACGGCGTCATGGCCGCCCTCGACCACCGCGGCGACGATCTCATCGCGCATGGCCAGCCACTGGGCCTGGGTCATGTTGGCGCTGTCGAGCAGCGGCAGCATCTCCTGGAAGACGAACTGCGGTGCGGGCTTGCCCGCGCTGGCCAGGTGCTCGCGCATGCGCGTCTCGAAGCCGCCGGCGGGCGCCAGGCCCTGGGCCGTCTGCAGCATGCCGATGGTGCCACCGGTATAGAGGACGAAGAGGTTGTTGACTGCGCTCATGCCTTGTCCTGGCTCACTCGGGGAATAAAACGGTGGGCCAGCATAACGCTGAATCCGGCTGCCATCGCGAGCCGATCCCACCAGAAACTGTTGCCTGATACGACGATGCCGCTTCCCCGCAGGGCGGAGAAGCGGCATCCGGTGCAGCGCTCGGGAGCGCTTAGCGGTGGCTTTCCGCCAGGGCCGCAGGGGCCTGTTGCGGGGCTGCCTCGACGGCCGGGTTGGCCGGCCAGGCGGCACGGTCCAGGTCCAGGTCGGCGAACTTGGCGGCGTCGAACACCGGCTGGTCGATACCGGCCTTGCGCTGCTCGTCGTAGTCGCGCATCACCCGCAGGCCGACCTTGATCAGCAGGGCGAGGGCGATGAGGTTGACGAAGGCCAGGCAGGTCATGGTGATGTCGGCGAAGGCGAACACGGTGCCCAGGTTCTGCATCGAGCCCCAGCAGATCAGCGCCAGTACCAGGCCACGGTAGGTCAGCAGGGCGGCGCGGCTGCGGCCGGCGAGGAACTGCAGGGCGTTCTCGCCGAGGTAGTAGTTGTAGAGGATGCAGGTGAAGACGAAGAGGCTCAGCGCGACGCTGACGAAGATCCGGCCCCAGTCACCGACCACGGCGGCCAGGGAGTTCTGGGTCAGGACGATGCCGTCGCCTTCGAAGCCCGGGGTGTAGAAGCCGGACAGCAGGATCAGCAGCGCGGTGCAGGTGCAGATCACGAAGGTGTCGAGGAACACGCTGAACGCCTGGACCACGCCCTGGGCGGCCGGGTGCTTCACGGCGGCCACGGCGGCCACGTTCGGGGCACTGCCCAGGCCGGCTTCGTTGGCGAACACGCCGCGCTTCACGCCCATCACGATGGCGCTGCCGAGCAGGCCGGCGAAGGCGGGCTCGAGGCCGAAGGCGCTCTTGACGATGGTCACCAGCATGCCCGGGACCAGTTCGATCTGGGTGGCGATCACGTACAGGGTCACGCCGATGTAGGCCAGGGTCTTCACCGGGACCAGCAGGTCGGAGACGGAAGCGATGCGCTTGATGCCGCCGATGAACACCAGGCCCAGCAGCACGGCCAGGCCGATGCCGGTGTACTGCACCGGAAGGCCGAAGGCGTTTTCCAGCGAGTGGGTGACGGTGAAGGACTGCAGGCCGTTGAAGGCGAAGCCGTAGGTGACCAGCAGCAGCACGGCGAACACCATCGCCATCCAGCGCAGCTTCAGGCCGTGCTGGATGTAGTAGGACGGGCCGCCGCGGTACAGGCCGTCGCCGTCGGCGCGCTTGTAGACCTGGGCCAGGGTGCACTCGAAGAAGCTGCTGGACATGCCGACCAGGGCGGTCACCCACATCCAGAACACGGCGCCCGGGCCGCCGAGGGTCACGGCGATGCCGACACCGGCGATGTTGCCCGCGCCGACGCGGCCGGCGAGGCTCAGCATCAGGGCCTGGAAGGAGCTCAGCTGGCCGGCCTGGCCACGGATGGACTCCTTGAACACACCGAACATATGGCCGAAATGGCGGAACTGCACGAATCGCGAGCGCAGGGTGAAGTAGGTACCCAGGCCGACGATCAGCACGATGAGCACCTTCCCGGACAGGAAGTCGTTGAGCATTTCGAGCATGGAGAATTCCTCGATTCTTATTGTTCGGACGGTGAACGCCGCGACCCGGTCGCGATCAAGGCGCGCATGTTTGGCCAATGGCCGCCGGTCAGGCAATTTCGCAGGTCGATTCGAAGTGGCGCGAGTTGATGCTATATTCGCGCCGCTCGCATCGGGGGAGTTCAGACCTTGTCGGACAATCTGGGGGAAAACCTCAAGCTGCTCTGCAGCCACTACCGCTCTATCGCGGAGGTTTGCCGCAAGCTGGCGATCAACCGTGCACAGTTCAACAAGTACCTCAGCGGGCAGAGCCGTCCGACGGCTTACAACCTCAAGCGCATCGGTGATTTCTTCGGCGTCGAGGATTACGAGCTGAGCCAGCCGACCGAGCAGTTCGCCCGCCTGATCGGCGCCCGCCGCCGGGAAGGCGATGCCTCCCCGGCCAGCGACCCGCTGCTGGACCTGCTGCGGCCGTTGCGCGAGGAGTCCGGCAACCTGTCGCGCTACTGCGGCTACTACTTCGAATATTCCAACTGCATGTCGGTGCCCGGCACCATCCTGCTGTCGCTGGTGCACCTGTGGGAGGAGCGCGGCACCTTCCTCTTCGAGCGCCAGGAACGCCAGGAGCGCTCCAGCAGCACCGACGTGCAGGCCGAGGACTGGGTGCGCTGCCGCTACCTGGGCGCCGCCTTCCAGTTGCAGGATCGCGTGTTCCTGATGGACTACGAGTCGCTCACCGTCAACGAGATGAGCCAGACCATCCTCATTCCCAGCTTCAAGAGCCGTATCACCCGCCTCAACGGCCTGAAGACCGGCGTCTCCAGCGGCGACCGGCGCAACCCCGCCTGCACCCGCGTGGTGTGGGAATACCTGGGCCCGGAGATCAACCGGGTCAGCGCCTACCGCCAGGTGATGCTGTACCGCCCCGACGACCCGCGCATCGACGCCGACATCCGCCAGCGCCTGGATGTCGCGCCGCTGAAGAACGGGCTCTTCGAGATCGAGTGAGCGCAAGACCGCTGCACCGATGGACCGTCCATTTTCCAATCAAGGACCGAACCTCATGATTTCGCCTTCCCCCTCTGCCGCACGCGGCGCCCTGCTGGCTTCCCTCCTGCTGGGGCTGACCGGCTGCGGTGGCCTCACCGGCAAGGGCTACCTCTTCACCCGCGACAGCCAGCCCCTGCAACTGAGCGACGAGGCGCAACTGCGCCAGGGCCATATCGAGCTGGAGTTCGACCCGGACCCGATGTGGTCCGCCGACCTGCGCCTGCACAACGAACGCAGCGACTTCAGCGTCAGCGTCCCGTCGAGCGCCTATCAGGGCCGGTCCTTCTTCCTCGCCAGCCGGGAGAGCGGCCTGCGCTATGACATCCAGGCGCGCTGGCGCGAATCGAAGGAAGACAAGGTGGAGCGCGACAGCAGCGAGAGCTGCGCCGCGCCCGGCTTCTGCAGCAAGACGGTGCGCCGCCTCAAGTGCGCCGGCAAGACCTACCGCAGCGGCACCGATCGCTACGAGAAACACCTGGGTGACGAAGGCTGCCAGGAGGTGCTGGTGACCGAGAACGGCAACTTCCCCGACTGCCCGGGCACCCGCTCCGTGCGCAACCGCTACCAGATCTACCGGCTGCTGGTGAGCCTGGAGTTCACGGAGCCTACCAACAAGCGCCAGCCGCTGGCCGAGTTCGACGGCGAAAGCCAGCGCAAGGAGCGCCTGCTGGAGACCGTGGCCCAGGGCGCCTGCCGCACCTATTGAAGAAAGCGCTTCCCCGCAGGCGGCGAGTCACCCCATGGCGCCTGAATTCGCAGGTGGCATGGGGTTGGGCCTGGCTCCGCGCGGTGGATGGAAACGCGTTATCCACCCCACGCACCGGGATGCACCTCGGTCCGGGCGACGCTCGATGCCACCTGTGGGAGCGGCTTCAGCCGCGAAGGGCCGCGTTGCGGCCCCTCTGCTTTCAGAATCCCATCTGCCACTGCGCGACGATGGCGTGGTTCTGCGCGTTGCCGCCCAGCTCGCCGCTGTAGCCGAGGCCGATGCTCTGGGTGCTGCTCAGGCCGATGTCGAAGCCGGCGTCGAGCAGCAGGCTGTTGCGGTCCAGGGCGCTGCCTTCGACGCTGAAGGCGCTGCCGCCGCTGAGGAAGGACTGGCGGGTGCTGCTGTCGACGGTGCCGTAGACGTGGCGCCAGGCCACCGAGAGGCGCGGGGTGAAGGCCATGCCGTTGTCCAGGGTATCGAGGCGGGCGATGCGCACGCCGAAGGTGCTGGTGAGGTTGCCCTGGTCCTGGTCGTCCACGTGCAGGGCAGCGGCGCCACCTTTCTCGTCATAGCCGTCGCGGGCGTAGTACTGGTAGCCGACGCCGGCGAAGGGCTCGGCCTGGATGTTGCCGCTGCCCATGGCGTAACCCACCTCGGTGAAGGCCTGGAAGCTCTCGGCGTCGTAGCGGCCGCGCAGGTGGTCGGTGAAGCCGCCGAAGGCCACCTCGCGCTTGCTGTCGCCGTCGTGGCGGCTGTAGGCGGCGCCCAGGCGCAGGGCCAGCGGGCCGTCCTGGCGCAGGCCATAGACGCCCAGGTGCAGGCTGTCGACATCACCCTCGAAGCCGCTGCCGGCCTCCAGGTCGGTGCGCGAATAACCGCCGAGCACGCCCAGGCGCCAGTCGCTGCCCATGGCCCAGTCGGCGCCCACCACGGCGCCCCGGGTGTCGCTGTCCAGGTCGTGGCCGCCCTGGCTGCCGTCGAGGTTGCCGTGGCTGCCCAGGGCCTGGACCCAGAGACGCCCGCGCGCGGACGGGTCGTTGAGGTTGCGGGCATCTGCCGGCACGCCGGTGGCGGCCAGCAGCGGGCCGTCTTCGACGTTCAGCGAACTCTGCAGGTTGCCGCCCAGGCCGCCGCTGAAGGACTGCAGGGCACCGAGCATGGCGCCGCTGACCTGGCTGGTGCTGCCCAGGGTGCTGCCGGCCAGGCTGGCGTTGCTCGGCGCAGCCAGCTGGTTCAGGGCGTCACGGGCTTCGATGCTGCTGCTGGTGACCAGGGCGTTGTACAGCTGCGGGCTGCCCTGGGCGCTGATGCTGCCCGCGACCTTGGCGCCGTTGCCGCTGTCGGCGACATCGGCGAAGGCGACGTCGTTGCGGGTCAGGTCCAGCTCTACGCTGTCGGCTTCGTAGCGCAGGGTCGGGGTGAGGAAGGCGAAGTTGCTGGTGACGCTGGCGAAGCGGCCACTGACGCCGTCGGCGGCCTGGATCACCTGGTAGTGGCGGGTGTTCGGGTAGGTGCCGGCGCTGGCGCGCACCTCCAGGCGGGCGCCGTCGAGGGCCACGTGCCCGTCGGCCTGCAGCGGGCTGTGGCTGCCATCGGCCGCGACGGCGAAGGCCAGGGTGGAGCCGGCGGCCAGGTCGAGGTTATCCACATGGCCGCCGCCGGCGTAGGTGGCGCCCGAGGCGATGCCCAGGGTGCCGCCGATGCGACCGAGGTTGACCAGCTCGGCGCCGGCCAGCACTTCGCCGCCTTCGCTGAAGTCGTCGGTGTCGAGGGTCCAGCGGCCGGCGCTGACCTGCAGCCATTCGAAGTGGGCGCTGTTGCCGAAGCTGCCGCCGCCGACATCGTCCAGGGTCAGCACGTCGCGGCCGGCGCCGCCGTCCACCCGGCCGATGAACTGGCTGTCGCTGCGCAGGGTCAGGCTGTCGGCGCCGCCGCCCAGGTCCAGGGCCACACCGCCGGTGCTGCTGATCAGGCCGCCGTTGATCACGGTGTCGTTCTTGTCGCCGATGATGCGCACGGCATCGCCGCCCAGGCCGAGGATCTGCCCGAAGTTCTCCAGGTGGGTGGCATAGGGCGCGCCGCCGGTGGCGCTGTCGTCGATGAGGATGGCGTTGGCCGCGCCGCTGATGGTGGCTCCGGCGTGGTTGAGGATCGTCCCGCCGCCCATGGCGATGCCTTCGCTGGTGTTGGCCGAGCCGTCCTTGAAGCCGCCGGCACCGGTGCCTTCGATGATGCCGTGGTTGTCGATCCAGCCCTCGCCGTCGATGTCCACGCCGTCACCGTCGCCGTCCGGCACCAGGCCGTTGTAGGCACCGGTGATGCGCCCGTAGTTGGTGACCCGGCCGTTGCCGTCGGAGCCGAAGCCCGAGCCGTTGCGGCCGATGATCACGCCGCCTGCGTAGTTGACCAGTTCGGCGCCGGCGTCGGTGGTGATGCCGTGGCGGCCACCGGAGATGGTGCCGTGGTTCTCCACCTTGCCGCCGGTGGAGGCGTCGAAGTCGATGCCGTCGAACTTGGCGTCGGCGCTGGTCATGTCGCCGCTGCTGATGGTGCCGTAGTTGGTGATGGTGGCGTTGTTGCCGACGCGCATGGCGTCTTCCTTCACACCACGGATCAGGCCGGTGGCGCGGTTGGTGATGTCGATCTGCACGTTGGTCTTGAGGTCCTTGAGCATGATCGCGCGGTCGGTCTGGGAGATGACGGTGCCGGCGTTGTCGATGGTCACGTGGGTGCCGGCCAGGTCGCCGCTGATGCGTATGGCCTGCTTGGAGGCGTCGATGGTGGCGCCCTCGCGGTTGATGATCTGGTAGGTGCGCGAGGGGTTGCTGCCCGAACTGTCGAGGCCGCGATCGCCGGTGGACTTGATCAGGCCGCGGTTGTCGACGATCACCCCGGCGCCGCTGGTGGCGTTCTTCAACTCCACGCTCTTGCCGCTGGTGGTGATGCTGCCGGCGCTGCCCACCTGCAGGGTGGTCTCGCCGGTGAGCACCTGGCCTGTGGTGGTGGCGGTGTCCACGTTGACGGTGGCGGCACCGGCGAGGGAGGAGAAGCCGGTGAGGGCGAGGGCGACGCAGCGGGCGAGCGGAGACAGCGTGCGGTTCATGGCGGCAACCTTGTTCGTGATCTTGTTGATTGGCCGCTGTTTATAAGGAAGAAGTCTTACGGTTTCGTAACAGAAGGGTTACGGGAATAAGGGAGGTTTTGATTCCACTGGCCCAGCATTCGCTGGGATCCGTAGCCCCTAGGATGGGGCGGGGCACCGTTCCGCGAGCGAAGCGAAACCCATGCGGTCGTGGGTTGCTCCGCGATGATGGGTTTCGCTGCGCTCTTAGCCATCCTGCGAGTGTGTTCGTTCGCCTTCAGGCTTTCCTGAAATCCTCCAGGCGGCGCTTCTGCCGGCCGTCGCCATCGAAGTTATCCACAGCCAGCCAGGCCTCGAAGGCATCGCGTATCGCCGGCCATTCCTTGTCGATGATGGAGAACCAGGCGGTGTCGCGGTTGCGGCCCTTGATCACCATGTGCTGGCGGAACAACCCCTCGTAGGTGAAGCCCAGGCGCTCGGCGGCGCGCATGGAGCGGGCGTTGAGGGCGTTGCACTTCCATTCCAGGCGGCGGTAGCCGAGCTCGCTCATGGCCAGGCGTGCCAGCAGCCAGACCGCCTCGGTGGAGGCGGGCGAGCGCTGCATGGGGGCGCCGAAGGCGATGTGGCCGATCTCGATGCAGCCGTCGTTGGGGGCGATGCGCAGGTAGCTGAGCAGGCCTACCGCGCGGCCGCTGGCGCGGTCGATGACGGTGAAGAACAGCGGGTCGCGGCTGGCGGCGTGGCCGGCGAGCCAGGTGTCGAAGGACGCGCGCTCGGGGAAGGGGCCGTAGGGCAGGTAGCTCCACAGCGCCGGGTCGTGGCCGGGCCCTTGCAGGGCGTGCCAGAGATCGTCGCCGTGACGCGCGATGTCCAGTGGCTCCAGGTCTACGTAACGGCCTGCGAGCGGGGCGTGGGCCGGGGCGGGTACGGGGTGCCAGTCGAGTTGCGCTTCCTGGTTCATGGGGTGGGCCTCAGAGGATCTTGCGGTATTGGAGGAAGCCGGAACGGTCGGCGATGCGGTAGTACAGCTGCATGGCGTCGGTGTTGGTCTCGTGGGTCAGCCAGTGCACCCGCGAGGCGCCGGCCGCGCGGGCCTTTGCATAGACGTGCTCGATCAGCGCGCGGCCGATGCCGGCGCCGCGCAGGCCATCCTCCACGTAGAGGTCCTGCAGGTAGCAGTAGTCGCCCACCGTCCAGCAGGAGCGGTGGTAGATGAAGTGCACCAGCCCCACGGCGCGCTCGCCCTGCCAGGCGAGGGCGGCGTGCATGGGTTCGGCGCCGTCGAGGAAGCGCTGCCAGGTGATGGCGGTGGTCTCGGTGGCGATCTCGGTCTTGTAGAAACGCTGGTAGCCCTGCCACAGCGGCAGCCAGGCGGCGTGGTCGGCGACGCCGACCGGGCGGATTTCGAGGGACATGCTGCTTCCTTGTCGTGGTGGGTCAGAGGGAGGGGGCCATGCGCCGGGCCAGCTCGCGATCACGCTCGTCGGTGCTGGCGCCCAGGCCTTCGCGCACGCCGTCCTGGTCGGCCTGGCTGCGGTTCTGGCCGAGCTTCCACTTGCCTTCGATACGACGGATCGGCAGGGCGAAGCCGACGATGGCGCGCAGCATGGCGTCGATGTACTCGCGCGGTGCGTCGCCCAGCGCCCAGGGCTGCGGTCGCCCGGCCTCGTGCCGGTCACTGAGGCGGCCGACCAGGTGCAGCAGGCGCTCGGCGTCGTCGAACACCTCGGCCTGGCCATGGGCGTGCACGGCGATGTAGTTCCAGGTCGGCACCACCTTGCCGTGCTCGGCCTTGGCCGCGTACCAGCTGGGGGTGACGTAGGCGTCCGGGCCGTTGAACACCGCCAGCGCCTCGGCGCCATCGGCGAGTGCGCGCCAGTGCGGGTTGGCCCGGGCCAGGTGGCCGTAGAGCGTGCCGTACTCGCCTTCGCCGGGCTCCAGCAGCAGCGGCAGGTGGCTGGCCACCAGGCCTCCGGCGCCCTGGCAGACCAGGGTCGCCAGGCGGCTCTGGTGGATCTGCAGGTGCAGCTCGGCGAGGTCTTCCTGGCGGAAGGCGGCGGGCAGGTACATGGCGATTCTCCTGGCGTGATGGACGCATGCTAGGCAGGATATTGGTCCGTTGTAAGAGCCATTTCCCGCGACTTTCACAGGGCCAATCCATGCCGATCGCCGTGCCGCTTCCCGTCGATCTATCCGGCATCCGCCTGGATGCGCGCCAGGGCCTGGCCCGCCAGCTCTATGAGAGGTTGCGCGAACGCATCCTCGATGGGCGCCTGCAGGGCGGCACGCGGCTGCCGGCCAGCCGCGACCTGGCAGCATTGCTGGGCATTTCGCGCAACACCGTGACCCGTGCCTTCGACCAGCTCTATGCCGAGGGCTACATCGCGGGGCGCGTCGGCGATGGCACCTACGTGGCCGAGTTATCCACAGCTCCGCGCGCTGCGCCCCCCGTGCCGGTGCGGGCGGCCGCCGGCGAGGCGCTGTCGCGCCTGGCTGCCCACCACCTGAAGCACCCGCTGAGCGGGCCGCCCCGGGCCTTCCGCGTCGGCGTGCCGGCCTTCGACCTGTTCCCCTTCCAGACCTGGGCGCGGCTATCCGCGCGGTTCTGGCGCAAGCCCTCGCCCGCGCGCCTGGGCTATGGCGACCCGGCGGGCGACTGGCAGCTGCGCGAGCTGATCGCCGCCTACCTGCGCAACAGCCGGGGCCTGCATTGCGACCCGGCGCAGGTGATCGTCACCTGCGGCGCCCAGCAGGCCATCAGCCTCTGCGCGCAGCTGCTGGTCGAGCCGGGGGACCGGGTGGCCATCGAGAACCCCGGCTACCGCGCCGCCGGCCATGCCTTCGCCGTGGCCGGCGCGCAGCTCGCCGGCATCCCGTTGGACGCCGAAGGGCTGGATACCGCTGCCCTGGAGCGGGCCGGGGATTGCCGCCTGGTCTACGTCACGCCGTCCCACCAGTACCCCACCGGGGTGACCCTGTCCCTGGCGAGGCGCCTGGAGCTGCTCGACTGGGCGGAGCGCCACGACGGCTGGATAGTCGAGGACGACTACGACGGCGAGTACCGCTACAGCGGCACGCCCCTGGCCCCCCTGGCGGCGCTGGACCGGCAGGGGCGGGTGCTCTACGTCGGCACCTTCTGCAAGATCGCCTTCCCGGCGCTGCGCCTGGGCTACCTGGTGCTGCCGCCGGCGCTGGTGGAGCCCTTCGCCCGGCGCCGTGCCCTGGACATGCGCCACTCGGAGATCGGCACCCAGGCGGTGATGGCCGAGTTCATCGCCGCCGGGCACTTCCAGCGGCACATCCGCCGCATGCGCGCCGCCGCCCGCAGCCGCCGCGATGCACTGCTGGCGGGCTGGCCTGTGGATATCCCCGGTTGCGCCCCGATGCCGGCCGTGGAAGCCGGGCTGCACCTGTGTGTGCGGGTTGCGGGTCTCGCTCGCGAGCGCCAACTGATCGCGGCGGCCGACAAGGCCGGTGTCGAGCTCACCGGGCTCAGCAGCTACTGGCTGCCGGGGGACGAGCCGCCTGTGGATAACCGTGCGGGGCTGGTGCTGGGCTTCGCCGCCGTGCCCGAGGCGGAGATCGCCAAGGCGCTGGCGGCGCTGCGCAAGGCGTGGAGGCTGTAGGGGCGAATGCATTCGCCCAGGGCCACCCGCACGGTTATCCCGGCCGAGGGTGGTGGTACTTGTGGGAGCGGCTTCAGCCGCGAGAGTCGTGCAGCCCGCCGGACATCCCCAAGGTGGCTGCGGCTCCATCGCGAATGAATTCGCTCCCACGGGGTGAGCAGCGGTGCTGGGATCGGCTCCGCTCGGTGGATAAAAGAGCGTTATCCACCCTACATCCGGAGAGGAGCGGTGCCAGGGGTGTAGGGTGGACCGCGCTTTATCGGTCCACCGTTTCGGCGTCGAGGTTGGCTCCGATTCACCGGCGCTTGCTGTGCTTTTCGTGGGAGCGGCTTCAGCCGCGAAAGGGGTGCAGCCCGCTGGATAGTCTCAGGTGGCTGCGGCTCCATCGCGAATGAATTCGCTCCCACTGGTGAGCAGCGGTGCTGGGATCGGCTCCGCTCGGTGGATAAAAGAGCGTTGTCCACACTACGCAGCGGGATGGTGCGTACGGGCACCATGCGCCCGGGGGTAGGGTGGACTGCGCTTTATCGGTCCACCGTTTCGGCGTCGAGGTTGGCGCCGATTCACCGGCGCTTGCTGTGCTTTACGTGGGAGCGGCTTCAGCCGCGAAAGGGGTGCAGCCCGCGGGATAGTCTCAGGTGGCTGCGGCTCCAGCGCGAATGAATTCGCTCCCACGGGGTGAGCAGTGGTGTTGGGATCGGCTCCGCTCGGTGGATAAAAGAGCGTTATCCACCCTACAACCGTAGAGGAGCGGTGCCAGTGAAGCTTGTGGATAACCGCTTTTCCACAGGCAAAAAAAAGGATGGCGGGCGCCATCCTTGAAGGATGAAGGGGCTGGGCCCCTCCTGGTGAGTCGGGTGTCGCGTCAGGCCTTCAGGGGCACCAGGCGCGGGGCGATCATGTTTTCCGGGCGGAGGATGTCGGCGAGCATGGACTCGTCCAGCAGCTTCTCCTCGCGCACCAGTTCCAGCACGCCGCGGCCGCTGACCAGCGCTTCCTTGGCGATGCGGGTGGAGTTCTCGTAGCCGATGTAGGGGTTCAGCGCGGTGATCAGGCCGATGGAGTTCTCCATCAGCGCGCGGCAGTGGGCTTCGTTGGCGGTGATGCCGACGATGCAGTGCTCACGCAGCATGTCCATGGCGCGTTGCAGCAGGCGGATCGAGTCGAAGATCTTGTAGGCGATCAGCGGCTCCATGACGTTCAGCTGCAGCTGGCCGCCTTCGGCCGCCAGGGTCAGGGCGAGGTCGTTGCCGATCACTTCGAAGGCGACCTGGTTGACCGCTTCCGGGATCACCGGATTGACCTTGCCGGGCATGATCGAGCTGCCCGGCTGGCGTGCCGGCAGGTTGATCTCGTTGATGCCGGTGCGCGGGCCGCTGGAGAGCAGGCGCAGGTCGTTGCAGATCTTCGACAGCTTGACCGCGGTGCGCTTGAGCATGCCGGAGAAGAGCACGAAGGCGCCCATGTCCGAGGTGGCCTCGATCAGGTCGGCGGCGGGTTTCAGCGGCTGGCCGCTGATGGCGGCGAGGCGCTCGACGGCCAGGTGCTGGTAGCCGGGGTCGGCGTTGATGCCGGTGCCGATGGCGGTGCCGCCCAGGTTGACCTCGGTGAGCAGTTCCGGCGCCAGGCTGCGCAGGCGGCCGAGGTCTTCACCCAGGGTAGTGGCGAAGGCGTGGAATTCCTGGCCCAGGGTCATGGGCACGGCGTCCTGCAGCTGGGTACGGCCCATCTTGAGGATGTGCGAGAACTCGACGCCCTTGGCGGCGATGGCCTGGATCAGGCTGTCGAGGCTGGCCAGCAGCGCGTCGTGGCCGAGCAGCAGGCCCAGGCGGATGGCGGTCGGGTAGGCGTCGTTGGTGGACTGCGCCATGTTCACGTCGTTGTTCGGGTGCAGGTACTTGTACTCGCCCTTCTGCTTGCCCATCGCCTCGAGGCCGATGTTGGCGATGACCTCGTTGGCGTTCATGTTGGTGGAGGTGCCGGCACCGCCCTGGATCATGTCCACCACGAACTGGTCGTGGAAGTCGCCACGGATCAGGCGGGCGCAGGCCTCGCTGATGGCGGCGTGCTTCTCGGCATCGAGGTGGCCGAGCTGCCTGTTGGCATCGGCGGCGGCCTGCTTGACCATCGCCAGGGCGATCACCAGTTTCGGGTAGTGCGACAGGGGCACACCGGAGAGGCGGAAGTTCTGCACGGCGCGCAGGGTCTGGATGCCGTAGTAGGCATCGGCGGGGACTTCGAGGGTGCCGAGCAGGTCTTTTTCGACGCGGAAGGATGCAGCGGAGAACATGATGTAATACATCTCGGGAAGGACACGGCCAGTGCCGCGATGCCCAATAGACTAAGCTTCCAGCCTTTCGTCGACCAATGCTGTTATCCGCTGGGTCATGCATAAACGGCATAATGTGGCCGTGACCCGCTTCGTTCGAGAAGCGTGTGCACCAAAATCGGGCAAGGGGCCGAGATGAACCTGGAAACCAAATGGCTGGAGGACTTCGTCGCCCTGGCCGCCACCCGCAGCTTTTCCCAGGCGGCGGAGAAGCGCTTCGTCACCCAGCCGGCCTTCAGCCGGCGCATCCGCAGCCTGGAGTCGGCCCTGGGGCTGACCCTGGTGAACCGCTCGCGCACGCCCATCGAACTCACCGAGTCGGGCCAGCTGTTCCTGGTCACGGCGCGCAGCATGGTCGAGCAGATGGGCGAGGTGGTGCGCCACCTGCACCACCTGGAAGGCCAGCAGGGCGAGGTGCTGCAGTTCGCCGCCGCCCACTCCCTGGCGCTGGGCTTCTTCCCGCAGTGGATCGCGCGGCTGCGTGGCGAGGGCCTGAACATCGCCAGCCGGCTGATCGCCACCAACGTCGGCGATGCCGTGCACTCCCTGCGCGAGGGCAGCTGCGACCTGATCCTGGCCTTCTACGACCCCGACGCCTCCCTGCAGATGGACCCGGAGATCTTCCCCTCGATGCACCTGGGCAGCACCGAGATGCTGCCGGTGAGCGCCGTGGATGCGCATGGCGAGCCGCTCTACAGCCTGGAGAGCGGGCAGAGCGTGCCGTTGCTGGCCTATACCGCCGGGGCTTTTCTCGGGCGCTCGGTGAACCTGCTACTGCGCCAGCGCGCGCTGCGTTCCACCACCGTCTACGAGACGGCCATGGCCGACAGCCTCAAGAGCATGGCGTTGCAGGGCATGGGCGTGGCCTGGGTGCCGCGCCTGAGTGCGCAGGCCGAGCTGGCGCGCGGGGAGCTGGTGGTGTGCGGGGGCAGCCAGTGGCATATCCCGCTGGAGATCCGCCTGTACCGCTGCGCCCTGGTGCGCAAGGCGTCGATCCGCCTGCTGTGGCGCAAGCTGGAAGGCGGGGCGGGCAGCGAGGGCGCGACCCCGGCCTGAGCCGGGGCCGCGTTGCGGTCACATCTGCAGGACGACGCGGCCCTCGATCTGGCCGGCGCGCATGCGGTCGAGGATGGCGTTGATGTTGTCCAGGCGGTCGGTGCTGAAGGTCGAATGCACCAGGCCTTCGCCGGCGAAGTCGAGCGCTTCCTGCAGGTCGGCACGGGTGCCGACGATGGAGCCGGTGATGCTGATGGCCTTGAGCACCACATCGAAGATGGGCGTGGGGAAGTCGCCCGGCGGCAGGCCGACCAGGGCCACGGTGCCGCCACGACGGGCCATGCCGATGGCCTGGCCGAAGGCGCTGTTGGACACCGCGGTGACCAGCACGCCGTGGGCGCCGCCGATGTCGCGCTGGATCACCTCGGCGGGGTTCTCGTTGCGGGCATTGACCGTGAGGCTGGCGCCGAGCTTGCGCGCCAGGTCGAGCTTGGCGTCGTCGACGTCGATGGCCGCCACGTGCAGGCCCATGGCGCGGGCGTACTGCACGGCCACGTGGCCGAGGCCGCCGATGCCGGAGATGGCCACCCACTGGCCGGGGCGCGCGCCGGTGACCTTGAGGCCCTTGTAGACGGTGACGCCCGCGCAGAGGATCGGCGCGATCTCGGCGAAGCCGACGTTCTTGGGCAGCAGCCCGACGTAGTTGGGGTCGGCCAGCACGTATTCGGCATAGCCGCCGTTCACCGAGTAGCCGGTGTTCTGCTGGCCTTCGCAGAGGGTTTCCCAGCCGGTCAGGCAGTGTTCGCAGCAGCCGCAGGCGGTGTACAGCCAGGGCACGCCGACGCGGTCGCCTTCCTTGACGCGGGTGACCCCGGCACCCACCGCCGCCACGTAGCCGACGCCTTCGTGGCCGGGGATGAAGGGCAGGGCGGGCTTGACCGGCCAGTCGCCCTCGGCGGCGTGCAGGTCGGTGTGGCAGACGCCCGAGGCCTCTATCTTCACGAGGATCTGGCCGGGGCCGGGGAGCGGGACCTTCACCTCTTCGATCCGCAACGGTTCGCCGAAGGCGTGGACGACGGCGGCTTTCATGGTCTGGTTCATGGCATGCACCTCCTGGAAAAGGAGCCTGGAGTGTGCACCCGCAAGCCAGGCCGCCCCTTGCTCCAGGGCAATTTCCGGGCGCCTTGGCGAGCCGCTGGACGGACGGTAGGCAAGGGCGGGCTTTGCGTTATACTGCGCGGCCTTCGGCCGGCAGCGCACGCCGGCCCACATCGCAGACAAGCCACGCACTATGCGTGGCTTGTTGGTTTTTCGACCCTTGATGAGGCACGACGATGAGCGCACTGGTAGGCGTGATCATGGGCTCCAAGTCCGATTGGAGCACCCTCAGCCACACCGCCGAGATGCTGGACAAGCTGGGCATCCCCTATGAAGTGAAGGTGGTCTCCGCCCACCGCACCCCGGACCTGCTGTTCCAGTACGCCGATGAGGCCGAGGCCCGTGGCATCCAGGTGATCATCGCCGGTGCCGGCGGTGCCGCCCACCTGCCGGGCATGTGCGCGGCCAAGACCCACCTGCCGGTGCTCGGCGTGCCGGTGCAGTCGTCCATGCTCTCGGGCGTCGACTCGCTGCTCTCCATCGTGCAGATGCCGGCGGGCATCCCGGTCGCCACCCTGGCCATCGGCAAGGCCGGCGCGGTGAATGCCGCCCTGCTGGCCGCCAGCATCCTCGGCCACCAGCACCCGCAGTACCACGCGGCGCTGAAGGCCTTCCGCGACGAGCAGACCCGCTCGGTGCTCGACAACCCGGACCCGCGTGAGGCCTGACCCATGAAGATCGGCGTGATCGGTGGCGGCCAGCTCGGCCGCATGATGGCCCTGGCGGGCACCCCGCTGGGCATGGACTTCGCCTTCCTCGACCCGGCCCCCGACGCCTGCGCCCAGGCGCTCGGCGAGCACATCCGCGCCGACTACGGCGACCAGGACCACCTGCGCCAGCTGGCCGACGAAGTGGACCTGGTGACCTTCGAGTTCGAGAGCGTGCCGGCCGAGACCGTGGCCTTCCTCTCCCAGTTCGTGCCGGTCTATCCCTCGGCCAATGCCCTGCGCATCGCCCGTGACCGCTGGTTCGAGAAGTCGATGTTCAAGGACCTGGGCATCCCCACCCCCGAGTTCGCCGATATCCAGTCCCAGGCGGACCTGGACGCCGCCGTGGCCGCCATCGGCCTGCCGGCGGTGATGAAGACCCGCACCCTGGGCTACGACGGCAAGGGCCAGAAGGTCCTGCGCACCCCGGTGGACGTGGCCGGCGCCTTCGCCGAGCTGGGCAGCGTGCCCTGCATCCTCGAAGGCTTCGTGCCCTTCACCGGCGAAGTGTCCCTGGTGGCGGTACGCGCCCGTGACGGCGAGACGCGCTTCTACCCGCTGGTGCACAACACCCACGAGAACGGCATCCTGCGCCTGTCCATCGCCAGCACCGACCACCCGCTGCAGGGCCTGGCCGAGGACTACGTCGGCCGCGTGCTGCGCGAGCTGGACTACGTCGGCGTGCTGGCCTTCGAATTCTTCGAAGTGGACGGCGGCCTGAAGGCCAACGAGATCGCCCCGCGCGTGCACAACTCCGGCCACTGGACCATCGAAGGCGCCGAGTGCAGCCAGTTCGAGAACCACCTGCGCGCCGTCGCCGGCCTGCCGCTGGGTTCCACCGCCAAGGTGGGCGAGAGCGCCATGCTCAACTTCATCGGCGAAGTACCGTCGGTGGAGAAGGTGATCGCCGTCGGCGACTGCCACCTGCACCACTACGGCAAGGCCTTCAAGGCCGGGCGCAAGGTCGGCCACGCCACCCTGCGCAGCGCGGACCTGGCGACCCTGAAGGCGCGCATCGCCGAGGTCGAGGCGCTGATCGCCGGCTGAACCCCGGTGGCTGCTTCCAGTCTGAAAAAGGGCGTGTCCACGGACACGCCCTTTTTTCATTCAGGAGTAAATGCCATGGGGCTCATCGGAACCATCTTCATCGGCCTGATCGTCGGTCTGGTCGCGCGCTTCCTCAAACCCGGCGACGACAGCATGGGCTGGATCTGGACCATCCTCCTGGGCATCGGGGGCTCCGTCGCCGCGACCTACGGCGGCCAGGCCCTGGGCATCTACCAGGCCGGCGAGGGTGCCGGCTTCATCGGTGCCGTGGTCGGTGCCGTCATCCTTCTGGTGATCTACGGCGCCATCAAGAAGAGCTGAGGGGCTGGGAACCGGGAACGGGCGCCGCTAGTCTTGGCGCCTGTTTCTTTACGTGAGTCCTGCCCGATGCGCCGCGCCCTGCTTTTCTCCCTGCTGCTGTGCAGCACCCTGGCCCATGCCCGGCTGGAGCTGCCGGAAACCGACTGGCTCGAGCTGATGCCCCCCGAGGACCGCAAGGCCCTGGAGGAGATGCCCGAGATCAGCCACGACACCCCGGAGGCGGATGGCACCTTCGGCAACAAGGGTGGCCTCAAGCAGCAGGACAAGGACCTGCCGGCGGTGATGTATTCGGCGAAGACCGTGGCCAGGCTCAATGGCCAGAAGATCCGTATCGGGGGCTATCCGGTGCCGCTGGAGACCGACGCCAAGGGGCGCGGCACGCTGTTCTTCCTGGTGCCCTACCCGGGCGCCTGCATCCACGTTCCGCCGCCACCGCCGAACCAGATCGTGCTGGTGCGCTACCCCAAGGGCGTCGCGCTCGACGATATCTACACCCCGCTCTGGGTCACCGGCACGCTGAAGGTGGAGTCGGTCAGCAACGATCTGGCCGATGCCGCCTATGCGCTGGATGCGGGCGAGGTGAGGGTGGTGCGGGACGAGGATATCCAGTGAGTCGGCGTTCGGGTGGCGCGCCCCGCCAATACCGGGTCGAGCCATCACAATGTGCCGCGTTTGGCTCCGCCTGGTGGAGGTAGAAAGCGACCTCCACCCTACACAACGGACACGTCCGAGCCTATGCAGGGGCGACTTCAGTCGCCAAGCGCTTCGCTCCACAGGCTGACGGCCATGCCGTGGCTGGCGCCGGGCTGCAGCAGCAGGGCGTCGTCCAGCACGCGGGCGGTTTCGATGCAGAGCATGCGCTGCCAGGCGTCGTCGGCGAACTGGGAGAGACGGGCGGCCTTGTCGATCCAGGGGTTCCACACCACCGCCGAGGCGGAGTCGCTGGCTTCGATCAGCACCCGGCGCTGCCAGGCCTGGTCGCGGATGGCCAGGCGGGACGGGGTGCCCAGGTAGATGCGGTCGGTCTCGCCGGCGAAGCCGACATCGCCTTGCTGGACGCGGCGCTCCCAGCCTTCCAGGGTCTCGATGTAGTCGCAGCCGTCCAGGCCTTCCACATGGGCCTGGTGGATATCGCCGACGGCGAAGTAGCTGTGCAGCGCCTGGGTCAGGGCCAGGGGCGCGGTGCCGCGGTTGCGGGTTTCCAGTTTCAGGTGCAGGCGCTGGTCGAGGCGGATCTCCAGGCGCAGCTCGGCGTCGCCGTTCCAGCCGGGCAGGGGCGTGCGGCGGCTGTCCCAGGACAGCACCAGGCGCGCCGCGCCCTCCAGGGCCTCGACGCTTTCGAGTTCCCAGTCGAGGCTGCGCACGCCGCCGTGGGCCGGGGCCTCGCTGTCCGCCGGGTAGTGCGCCTGCACGTCCAGGGGGTTGCGCCGCAGGTCGCCGAACCAGGGCCAGCACACCGGCACGCCACCGCGCACCGACTGGCCGCGCTTGAACGCCGCCTGCTCGCTGAGCCAGATCAGCGGCTCTTCGCCGTTGCGCTGGTAGCTCAGCACCTGGGCGCCCTGCTGGGCCACCAGCAGCTCCGCGTCGGCGGTGCGCAGGCGCCAGCACGCCAGTTCGTCCATCTCGATCCGCTCGATCTGCGGAACCTTGCTTTCGCTGTTCATCCGGGGGCTCCTGGGCCTGTGGCTGCTTGCCGTCTGCATTGGGCAGGGGCGGGCCGGCGGGGTTCCCCGAAACCGGCGAATGCGTGAGCAATATCGGGAAGAGGGGGCGTTCGCGGCTGCGGCGCCCCTCGTGCGGCTCAGCCGCGGCGCGGCGGAACGGGGCGGGTGCGACCGCTGCCGTCGATGGCGACGAAGACGAACACCGCTTCGGTGACCTTGCGCCATTCACTGGAGAGCGGGTCGTCGCTCCATACCTCGACCAGCATCTGGATCGAGCTGCGGCCGATCTCCAGTGCCTGGGTATAGAAGGAGAGCTGGGCGCCCACGGCCACCGGGACGAGGAACGCCATGCGGTCGATGGCGACGGTGGCGACGCGGCCGCCGGCGACCTTGCTGGCCATGGCGGTGCCGGCGAGGTCCATCTGCGAGACCAGCCAGCCGCCGTAGATGTCGCCGAAACCATTGGTTTCGCGCGGAAGCGCGGTGATCTGCAAGGCCAGGTCGCCCTGGGGAGTCAGGTTTTCTTCTTCTTCGATCTCGATCATGCCTGGGGTGCCTCTGCCCCTGTGCTGCTCTGGATGGCTTCAATGGACGGGGAAGGACAAGGTGCCCTGCAAAGTTCCCCCTGCGCCCGCCGACCCACTGCATGTCGCCCGCGCGCAACAGCGCGCAGTATATAGCTCGCCGCGTCGGGCGACGACCGCCGGGTTTCGCTTTTGACCACCCATACGTCAGAGATTGTGTGCGCCCGGCGGCTTTTTGCTATTTTGCGGACCGGCCCGCCGCCAACGCAGCGGCGGGGCATGCCCTGCCTGCACTGACAAGAGACCCTCCATGTCCACCGTTACCGCCTCCGAGGCCCCCGCGCGGCCGTTGACCCGCAGCGACTACAAGACCCTCTCCCTGTCCGCCCTGGGCGGTGCCCTCGAGTTCTACGATTTCATCATCTTCGTGTTCTTCGCGGCGGTGGTCGGCAAGCTGTTCTTCCCCGCCGAGATGCCCGAGTGGCTGCGCCAGTTGCAGACCTTCGGCATCTTCGCGGCCGGTTACCTGGCGCGGCCCCTGGGCGGCATCGTCATGGCGCACTTCGGCGACCTGCTGGGGCGCAAGCGCATGTTCACCCTGAGCATCTTCCTGATGGCGGTGCCGACGCTGATCATGGGCCTGCTGCCGACCTACGCGCAGATCGGCATCTGGGCGCCGCTGGCCCTGCTGTTGCTGCGGGTGATCCAGGGCGCTGCCATCGGTGGCGAGGTGCCCGGTGCCTGGGTGTTCGTCGCCGAGCACGTGCCGACCCGGCACATCGGCTACGCCTGCGGCACCCTGACGTCGGGGCTGACCTTCGGCATCCTGCTGGGCTCGCTGATGGCGACCCTGATCAACACCCTCTACACCCCGGAAGAGGTGCAGGCCTGGGCCTGGCGCGTGCCCTTCCTGGTGGGTGGCGTGTTCGGCCTGTTTTCCGTGTACCTGCGCCGCTGGCTGCACGAGACGCCGGTGTTCGCCGAGTTGCAGCAGCGCAAGGCGCTGGCCGAGGAGGTGCCGCTCAAGGCGGTGCTGCGCGAGCACCGTGGCGCCATCGCCATCAGCATGCTGCTGACCTGGGTGCTGTCGGCGGGCATAGTCGTGGTCATCCTCATGACCCCCACCGTGCTGCAGACCGTCTACGGCTTCGCGGCCGCCACCGCGCTCAAGGCCAACAGCCTGGCGATCGTCTGCCTGACGGTCGGCTGCGTCGCCTCCGGCGCCATCGCCGACCGCTTCGGCGCGGGCCGTACCTTCCTGGTGGGCGGGCTGTTGCTGGCGACCAGTTCCTGGACCTTCTACACCAGCCTCAAGGCGCACCCGGACTGGCTGTTCCCGCTCTATGCGCTGACCGGCCTGTTCGTCGGCACCATTGGCGCGGTGCCCTATGTGATGGTCAAGGCCTTCCCGCCGGTGGTGCGCTTCTCCGGCCTGTCCTTCTCCTACAACCTGGCCTACGCCATCTTCGGTGGGCTGACGCCGATGATCGTCTCGCTGCTGATGAAGTGGGACCCGCTGGGCCCGGCCTATTACGTGGCGGCGCTGTGCGGGCTGGCGATGGTCATCGGGCTGTACCTGATCGGCAAGAAGCGCTGATCGAGGGCTTGGCGCTGCGGTGACGGGCGCCATGCCCCTGCAGGAGCACTTCGTGCTGGGGCATTCCCGTAGGGTGGGCTTCAGCCCACGCTGACCCCCGCTGGTGGGCTGAAGCGGAACGCCGCCCGGCCCACCCTACATGGCCCACGTACGGGGCATCGATGCGGCGCTGAACTCACCGCATCCTACGGACCGGCTCTATGCGCAGCGGTGATGGGCGCCATGCCCCTGCAGGGAGCACTTCGCGAGCAGAGCTCGCTCCTACAGGGGAGATGTTGGCGGGGCTGGCCATCACTGGGCGGTGGAGGTCACCCGCCAGACCTTGTTGCCCACGTCGTCGGTCACCAGCAGGGCGCCGCGGGCGTCGAGCATGACGTCCACCGGGCGGCCCTGGGCGTTGCCGTCGGCATCGAGGAAGCCGGTGAGCACGTCCACCGGCTCGCCATTGGGCTTGCCGTCCTTGAAGGGCACGAAGATCACCTTGTAGCCGCTGTGCGGCCTGCGGTTCCACGAGCCGTGCTGGCCAACGAACAGGCCGTTCTGGAAGTCCGGCAGGGCGCCGCCCTTGCCGAAGGCGATGCCGAGGGAGGCGGTGTGCGGACCCAGGGCGTAGTCGGGCACCAGCGCCCTGGCGACTATATCCGGGTTGGCCGGCTCCACGCGCTCGTCGACGTGCTGGCCGTAGTAGCTCCAGGGCCAGCCGTAGAAGCCGCCGTCCTTCACCGAGGTGATGTAGTCGGGCACCAGGTCGCTGCCGATCTCGTCGCGCTCGTTCACCGCCGTCCACAGTGCGCCGGTCTCCGGCTCCCAGGCCAGGCCGTTGGGGTTGCGCAGGCCGCTGGCGAACAGGCGCTTGGTGCCGCTGGCGCGGTCCACTTCCCAGATCGCCGCGCGGCCTTGCTCCATCTCCAGGCCGTTCTCGCCGACGTTGCTGTTGGAGCCGACGGTGACGTAGAGCTTGGTGCCGTCGCGGCTGGCGATGACGTTCTTGGTCCAGTGGTGGTTGATGCCCGCCGGCAGGTCGGTGACCTTCTGCGGCGTGGCGTCGATGCGCGTCTGGCCTTCCTGGTAGGGCACGCGCACCAGGGCGTCGGCGTTGGCGATGTAGAAGTCCCCGCCCACCAGGGCCATGCCGAAGGGCGAGTGGAGGTTTTCCAGGAAGGGCGTCTTCAGGTCGGCCACGCCGTCGCCGTCGGTGTCGCGCAGCAGGGTGATGCGGTCGGCGCTGGGGGTGCGGGCGCCGGCCTTCTCCATGACCTTGCCGGCGATCCAGCCCTTGAGGCTGAAGCCGCCATCGGAGGCCGGGGCGTTGCTCTCGGCCACCAGCACGTCGCCATTGGGCAGCAGGTAGAGCCAGCGCGGGTGGTCCAGGCCCTCGGCGAAGGCCTTCACCTGCGTACCGGTGGTGGCGGTCGGCAGGCCGCCTTCGGCCCAGCCCTTGGCCGGGGCCACGTTCACCGTGGGCAGCAGGGTCTTGTTCGGCGGCGGCAGCCTGGGGTTGGCGCCGGTGCCGTCGCTCACCTCGAGGGTGGCCTTGTCGCCGCAGGCCGTGCAGGCGGCGAGGAGGACCGCCAGGGGCATCAGTCGTAGGGGGTGCATGGTCGTTCTCCTAGGGGTGCGGGCTCATTCAAGCAGGTTTGGACCGTCATGATGGCCATTCATCCAATTGTCATATTCGGTTCATAGAGTGTTCATACGGCCTGCAGATACTGGCCCCCGATTCATCCAACCCGATCCTTTGCTAGGAGCAAGGCATGAAACTGAAGCGTTTGATGGCGGCCCTGACTTTCGTCGCCGCCGGCGTTGCGACCGCCAGCGCGGTTGCCGCTGTCGACCCGTCCATCCCGTCCTACACCAAGACCACTGGCGTATCCGGCAACCTCTCCAGCGTCGGTTCGGACACCCTGGCCAACCTGATGACCCTGTGGGCCGAAGCCTACAAGCGCGAATACCCGAACGTGAACATCCAGATCCAGGCCGCCGGTTCCTCCACCGCGCCGCCGGCTCTGACCGAAGGCACCGCCAACCTGGGCCCGATGAGCCGCAAGATGAAGGACGTCGAGCTGCAGGCCTTCGAACAGAAGTACGGCTACAAGCCGACCGCCGTCCCGGTCGCCGTCGACGCCCTGGCGATCTTCGTGCACAAGGACAACCCCATCAAAGGCCTGACCATGCAGCAGGTCGACGCCATCTTCTCCGCCAACCGCCTGTGCGGTGGCAAGAGCAACATCAAGACCTGGGGCGAGCTGGGCGTGACCGGCGACCTGGCCGAGAAGCCGATCCAGCTGTTCGGCCGCAACTCGGTATCCGGCACCTACGGCTACTTCAAGGAAGAAGCCCTGTGCAAAGGCGACTTCAAGGCCAACGTCAACGAGCAGCCGGGTTCGGCTTCCGTCGTGCAGTCCATCAGCCAGTCCCTCAACGGCATCGGCTACTCGGGCATCGGCTACAAGACGTCCAGCGTGAAGACCGTCGCCCTGGCCAAGAAGGAGGGCGGCGAGTTCGTCGAAGACAACGAGCAGAACGCCCTGAACGGCAGCTACCCGCTGTCCCGCTTCCTCTACGTCTACGTCAACAAGGCCCCGAACAAGCCTCTGGCCCCGCTGGAAGCCGAGTTCGTGAAGCTGGTCCTGTCGCAACAAGGCCAGCAGGTCGTGGTGAAGGATGGCTACATCCCGCTGCCGGCCAAGGTCGCTGAAAAAGCACTGAAGGATCTGGGCCTGTAATCCAGGACAGATGAAGGGGGCGGCCGCTTCGCAGGCCGCCCCGCAAGGACGCGACGATGGCGGGAGACCCCCGCCATGGAGGCCCGCCCCCGGCAGCATGCCCAGGGTGGGCCTCGTTGCGTCACCTCGCTGTAATCTTTCTGTCATACGAAGGCTTTAGGGTGTGCCCATGAATGATCTGGCCAGTTCCCCCATGACCTCGACGAATCCCCCCGAGCGCATCGACTTCAACACGCCGGCGCTGCAGCGCAAGCGTCGCATCCGTGCGCTGAAAGACAACCTGACCCGCTGGTACGTACTGGTGGGCGGCCTGGCCGTGCTCGCGGCCATCACCCTGATCTTCTTCTACCTCGCCTACGTGGTGCTGCCCCTGTTCCAGGGTGCCGAGCTGACCGCGAAGAAGGTGCAGAGCCCCGCCTGGCTCCAGCAGGACGCCGGCAAGCCGCTGCTGCTGACCATCGAGGAGCAGAACCAGGTCGGCATGCGCATTTCCGACAAGGGCGAAGCGGTGTTCTTCGCCACCAAGGACGGCGCCGAGCTCAAGCGCACCCCGCTGCCGCTGCCCGCCGGCGCGAGCGTGGTGTCCATCGGCCAGGACCAGCCCGGCAGCCCGCTGGTGGCCCTGGGCCTCTCCAATGGCCAGGTGCTGCTGTTCAAGCACAGCTATGCGGTGACCTACCCGGACAACAAGCGGGTCATCACCCCGCAGATCGACTTCCCCTACGGCGACAAGCCCCTAGTGCTGAACCAGGACGGCGGCGCGCTGGAGCACGTGGCGGTCAACCACAACGACGAGACCCTGCTGCTGGCCGGCTCCACCGGCAACCAGCTGCACGTGCAGGAACTGGTCAGCGAAGAAAACATGATGACCGGCGAGACCACGGTCGAGCAGAACGCCATCGCCCTGCCGCAGATGACCGAGCCGATCAAGGCCATCTACGTCGACCCGCGCCAGCAGTGGCTGTACGTGGTCAACGGTCGCGCCCAGGTGGATGTCTTCAGCCTGCACGACAAGAGCCTCAACGGCCGCTACAAGCTGTTCGAGGAAGGTGATCGCGAAGTGTCCTCGAGCAACCTGCTGCTGGGTGGCATCTCCCTGATGATCGGTGACTCCAAGGGCGACGTGAGCCAGTGGTTCATGGTCCGTGGCGCCGACGGCGAAGCCCGCCTGACCCACATCCGCAGCTTCCAGCTGGGCCAGGCGCCGGTGGTGCAGATCGCCCCCGAGGAGCGTCGCAAGGGCTTCCTCGCCCTGGATGCCAGCGGCAAGCTCGGCGTCTTCCACAGCACCGCCGAGCGCACCCTGCTGATCGAGCAGGTCACCGACGGCGCCGGTGTGATGGCCTTCTCGCCCCGCGCCAACCGCGTGGTGATCGAGGAAGGCGGCCAGCTGCTGCCCTTCAGCCTGCGCAACCCGCACCCGGAAGTCTCCTGGAGCGCGCTGTGGGGCAAGGTCTGGTACGAAAGCTACGACGCGCCCCAGTACGTCTGGCAATCCACCGCGGCCAACACCGACTTCGAACCCAAGCTGAGCCTGGCGCCGCTGACCTTCGGCACCCTCAAGGCCGCCTTCTACGCCATGCTGCTGGCCGCCCCGCTGGCCATCGCCGCCGCCATCTACACCGCCTACTTCATGGCGCCGAGCATGCGCCGCAAGGTCAAGCCGGTGATCGAGCTGATGGAAGCGCTGCCGACGGTGATCCTCGGCTTCTTCGCCGGCCTGTTCCTGGCGCCCTACGTCGAGGGGCACCTGCCGGGCATCTTCAGCCTGCTGCTGCTCACGCCGATCGGCATCCTGCTCGCCGGCTTCCTCTGGAGCCGCCTGCCCGAGTCGATCCGCCTGCGCGTGCCGGACGGTTTCGAAGCGGCGATCCTGATCCCCGTGGTGCTGCTGGTGGGCTGGCTCGCCCTGGGCATGAGCCCGCTGCTGGAAGCCTGGTTCTTCGGCGGCGACATGCGCCTGTGGATCAGCAATGACCTGGGCATCACCTACGACCAGCGCAACGCCCTGATCGTCGGCCTGGCCATGGGCTTCGCGGTGATCCCGAACATCTTCTCCATCGCCGAGGACGCCATCTTCAGCGTGCCGCGCAGCCTCACCTACGGCTCCCTGGCCCTGGGCGCCACGCCCTGGCAGACACTGACCCGCGTGGTGATCCTCACCGCCAGCCCGGGCATCTTCTCCGCGCTGATGATCGGCCTCGGCCGTGCGGTGGGCGAGACCATGATCGTGCTGATGGCCACCGGCAACACCCCGGTGATGGAAGTGAACATCTTCGAAGGCATGCGCACCCTGGCGGCCAACGTCGCGGTGGAGATGCCGGAATCCGAAGTGGGTGGCTCGCACTACCGCGTGCTGTTCCTCGCGGCCCTGGTGCTGCTGATGTTCACCTTCGTCATGAACACCCTGGCAGAGCTGATCCGTCAGCGCCTGCGCAAGAAATACGCCTCGCTTTAAGGTGGAGAATTCCGTGAAACAGGTTTCCCTCAAATACTGGTTCAAAAGCGGCGCGCCAGGTGTGTGGATGAGCGGTGGCGCGGTATCCATCGCCGTCATCATGACCATCGGCCTGCTCTCGGTGATCGCCGTGCGTGGCCTCGGCCACTTCTGGCCGGCCGACCTGATCGAAGCCCAGTACAGCGTCCCGGGCCAGGCGCCCAAGGCGCTGATCGGCGAAGCGGTACAGATCGAGGAAGTATCCCGCGCGCGCCTCAAGGGTGCCGGCCTGCCGGTGCCCGAGGAGGGCCCCGAGTTCATGACCCGCGAGCTGGTCAAGGTGGGCAACCGCGAGGTGTACGGCAGCGACTTCACCTGGGTGGTGGGCGAATGGCTGCAGGACCAGAAGAAACCCGCCGAGCTGGTCGCCATGGAGCGCCGCGAGTGGGGCAACTTCTACGGTCGCCTGGTGAGCGTGAAGGAGAACGGCCAGGTCGTCGCCGAAGGCGACGCCGCCATGGCCGAGCTGCAGAAGCGCCTGAAGCGCGTCGACGACCTCTACGCCCAGCTCTACAAGCTGGAGAAGAAGGACATCGGCGCCATCAACCACGGCCTCGAGCGCCTGCGCCTGGAAGGCCGCAAGCTGGAGCTGGACGGCAAGCTGGACGCCGCCGCGCAGGCCGACCTGGCCGCCGCGCGCGCCGAGCTGGAAGCCCGCTACAAGGGCCTCGAAGCGCAACTGGGCGGCCTGCACGAAGCCTTCAACCGCGACAGCGTGGTGGTCCGCGAGGCCGGTGGCCAGGAGCAGGAGATCTCCCTGGGCAAGGTGGTGCATGCCTACCAGCCCAACTCGATGGGCCTGTTCCAGAAGATCGGCTTCTACTTCGCCAAGCTGTGGGAATTCCTCGCCGACGACCCGCGTGAAGCCAACACCGAGGGCGGCATCTTCCCGGCCATCTTCGGCACCGTGATGATGACCCTGATCATGGCCGTGATCGTCACCCCCTTCGGCGTGGTGGCGGCCATCTACCTGCGCGAGTACGCCAAGCAGGGCCTGCTGACCCGCATCATCCGCATTGCCGTGAACAACCTGGCCGGCGTCCCGGCCATCGTCTACGGCGTGTTCGGCCTGGGCTTCTTCGTCTATGTGCTGGGCGGCTCCATCGACCGCCTGTTCTTCCCCGAAGCCGCCCCGGCGCCGACCTTCGGCACCCCGGGCCTGCTGTGGGCCTCGCTGACCCTGGCCATCCTCGCGGTGCCGGTGGTGATCGTCGCCACCGAGGAAGGCCTGGCGCGCATCCCCCGTGCGGTGCGCGAAGGCTCCCTGGCCCTGGGCGCGACCAAGGCCGAGACCCTGTGGAAGATCGTCCTGCCGATGGCCAGCCCGGCCATGATGACCGGCCTGATCCTCGCCGTGGCCCGTGCCGCCGGCGAAGTGGCGCCGCTGATGCTGGTGGGCGTGGTGAAGCTGGCCCCGAGCCTGCCGGTGGACGGCAACTACCCCTACCTGCACCTGGACCAGAAGATCATGCACCTGGGCTTCCACATCTACGACGTCGGCTTCCAGAGCCCCAACGTCGAGGCTGCCCGTCCGCTGGTGTACGCCACCGCGCTGTTGCTGGTGCTGGTGATCGCGCTGCTGAACCTCTCGGCCGTGGCGATCCGCAACCACCTGCGCGAGAAGTACAAGGCGCTGGATAACTGAGTCAGCCCCGAGCGGCGTGCAGCACGCCGCTCCGCTTGAAAACTTAAGCTTGTAGCCTGGCGCTACGAACGGAGTGAAACCATGCAACACGAAAGCCACAGCCACGGCGTCAACATCTCCGCCCTCGGCCGCAGCAAGCAGAGCCTGAGCCTGGCGCAGGAAACGGTTGCCCTCGAAGTGCCGGGCCTGAACCTGTTCTACGGCGAGAAGCAGGCGCTGTACGACGTGCAGATGAACATCCCGAAACAGCGCGTGACCGCCTTCATCGGCCCGTCCGGCTGCGGCAAGTCCACGCTGCTGCGCTGCTTCAACCGCATGAACGACCTGGTGGACGGCTGCCGCGTCGAGGGCGAGATCCGCCTCGACGGCAACAACATCTACCGCAAGGGCGAGGAAGTGGCCGAACTGCGCCGCCGCGTCGGCATGGTGTTCCAGAAGCCCAACCCCTTCCCCAAGAGCATCTACGAGAACGTCGTCTACGGCCTGCGCATCCAGGGCATC
This sequence comes from Pseudomonas tohonis, assembly GCF_012767755.2. Lineage (NCBI taxonomy): Bacteria > Pseudomonadati > Pseudomonadota > Gammaproteobacteria > Pseudomonadales > Pseudomonadaceae > Pseudomonas > Pseudomonas tohonis. The sequence goes on along the minus strand of NZ_AP023189.1, from coordinate 6,670,607 downwards.
AACAAGAAGCGCGTGCTCGACGAAGCCGTCGAGTGGGCCCTCAAGGGCGCGGCGCTGTGGGACGAGGTCAAGGACCGCCTGCACGAATCCGCCCTCGGCCTCTCCGGCGGCCAGCAACAGCGCCTGGTCATCGCCCGCACCATCGCGGTCGAACCCGAAGTGCTGCTGCTCGACGAACCCTGCTCGGCCCTGGACCCGATCTCCACCCTCAAGGTGGAAGAGCTGATCTACGAGCTCAAGAGCAAGTACACCATCGTCATCGTCACCCACAACATGCAGCAGGCCGCGCGCGTCTCCGACTACACGGCGTTCATGTACATGGGCAAGCTGATCGAATTCGGCGATACCGATACCCTGTTCACCAACCCGGCCAAGAAGCAGACCGAGGACTACATCACCGGTCGTTATGGCTAGTCGCGTGGGACGCGACAGCTGCAAGCCGCACGCTTCAAGCGGCAAGTCAGCTCAGGGACACGAATCAACCGACTTGAAGCTTGCAGCTTGAAGCTTGCGGCTTTCGCGGAGCGAAAACATGATCGACAAAGACAGCCTCACCCATCACATCTCCCAGCAGTTCAACGCCGAACTGGAGGAAGTGCGCAGCCACCTCCTGGCGATGGGCGGCCTGGTGGAAAAGCAGGTCAACGACGCCGTCACCGCACTGATCGACGCCGACTCGGGCCTGGCCCAGCAGGTGCGCGAGATCGATGACGAGATCAACCAGATGGAGCGCAACATCGACGAGGAGTGCGTACGCATCCTCGCCCGTCGCCAGCCGGCGGCCTCCGACCTGCGCCTGATCATCAGCGTGTCCAAGTCGGTGATCGACCTTGAGCGCATCGGCGACGAAGCCTCGAAGATCGCCCGCCGCGCCATCCAGCTCTGCGAGGAGGGCGTGTCGCCGCGCGGCTATGTCGAGGTCCGCCACATCGGTGACCAGGTGCGCCGCATGGTGCAGGAATCCCTGGACGCCTTCGCCCGCTTCGACGCCGACCTGGCCCTGTCGGTCGCCCAGTACGACAAGACCATCGACCGCGAATACAAGACCGCCCTGCGCGAGCTGGTCACCTACATGATGGAAGACCCGCGCGCCATCAGCCGCGTGCTCAACATCATCTGGGCCCTGCGTTCCCTGGAGCGCATCGGCGACCACGCGCGCAACATCGCCGAACTGGTGATCTACCTGGTGCGCGGCACCGACGTGCGCCACATGGGCCTGGCGCGCATGCAGGAAGAAGTGAAGGGCACCGCCAACAAGGCCGGCGATACCCCCGCCAGCTGATCCGCCCCGCTTCGGCAAGACGCCCGGCCATGCCGGGCGTTTTCGTTTGCGGCTCCACCCCTTTCTCTACCTCCCACCGTAGCAGCGGGCTCTGCTCGCGAAGCGTCTCCTGCCGTGTGGGAGCGAATTCATTCGCGATGCGTTCCTCCGCGGTGACGTCCCGCGAGCCCCGCCAGTCCCCTGCCGACCAAGGCCCTGGCGCCACCTTTCACGCGAAAGGGTGCGCGATGTCGCATTCAGCTTGGCAAAGCGCTATCAGCCGAGGCTATGCTTACGCCCGTTCTCTGAGGAGTGGTCGATGAGCAAGGTGACAGTGCTGGTAGTGGACGATGCGTCCTTCATTCGCGACCTGGTGAAGAAGGGGCTGCGCGACCATTTCCCCGGCATCCAGATCGAAGAAGCGATCAACGGGCGCAAGGCCCAGCAGATGCTGGCGCGCACGCCCGTCGACCTGATCCTGTGCGATTGGGAGATGCCGGAGATGTCCGGCCTCGAGCTGCTCACCTGGTGCCGCGCCCAGGACACGCTCAAGACCACGCCCTTCGTCATGGTGACCAGCCGCGGCGACAAGGAGAACGTGGTGCAGGCCATCCAGGCCGGGGTTTCCGACTACATCGGCAAGCCCTTCTCCAACGACCAGCTGGTGACCAAGGTGAAGAAGCAGCTGGCCCGCGCCGGCAAGATGGAGGCCCTGGCCGCCGGCGCGCCGCCGAAGATGCTCAGCTCCGGCGGCTTCGCCAACGATTCCCTCGCCGCCCTCACCGGTGGCAAGGCCGAGGTGGTCAAGCCCGCAGCGGCGCCCAAGGCCGCCGCCAAGCCGGCTGCGCCCACCCCCTCGGCCAAGGCTGCCGGCCAGGCGCCGGGAGGCCGTGGGCAAGCCCAGCTGCGCCTGCCCAGCGGCGTGCTGTCCTGCGTGATCAAGACCATCAGCCTCAAGGACGCCCACCTCGTGGTGAAGCGCGGCGAGCCGCTGCCCCAGGTGCTGGAAAGCGCCGTGCTCGACCTGGAACAGGGCGAGGGTGGCGAGGTGGCGCGCCTCAACGGCTACCTGCACGCCGTCTCGGCCCTCGAACCCAAGCCCGACAGCGAGTGGCTGCAACTGACCTTCCGCTTCGTCGACCGCGATCCGCAGAAGCTCGACTACCTGTCGCGCCTGATCGCCCGTGGCTCGGCACAGAAACATTTCGTACCCGGCGCCTGAGCCAACCCCGTCACAGCCCGACGGCCGGTGCCTCGCGCGGTGCCGGCGGCGCTGCTAGGCTTGCCAGCTCGAACACCCATAACCACTAGATCCATGCAGTCATGCTAGGGCGCATCCTCCTTCTCTGCGGTTCGCTGGCGGCAGCCCTGCCGGCGTGCGCGCTGACCATCTACAAGTACACCGATGCCAACGGCGTGGTGACCTACACCGACAAGGCCGTCGCCGGTGCGCAGGTGTTCGTCTTCCGCGACCGCATGGTCGAGCGCCTCGACCTCTCGGTGAAGCTGGAAACCCAGAAGCATGACGCCGGCGAGACCCTGCTGGTGCGCAACGACCTGTATGCGCCGGTGGAAGTCGAGCTGAGCCTGAACAACGTCAGCAACGCCGTGGGTGCGCCGGAAAAGCCAATCCGCTGGGTGCTGCCGCCGCGCAGCAAGATCCGCCTCGCCACCCTGGCCCCGGCCGACGCCAGCAAGGCCATGCGCTACAAGCCGCGCCTGCGCTACGCCCTGGGCGACCCGCGCCAGCAGCCCTCGCTCTACCGCTACCCGCTGCCCTGGGTGGGCGGCCCGTTCCGCCTGACCCAGGGCGCCAACGGCCAGTACAGCCACTTCACCCCCAAGGGCCGCTACGCCCAGGACGTGGCCATGCCCGAAGGCACGCCCATCGTCGCGGCGCGGCCCGGCATGGTGGTGAAGATCGAGAACCAGCAGAGCGGGCGGGGCAACAACCCCTCCGGCAACTTCGTGCGCATCCTCCACAACGACGGCACCATGGGCGTCTACCTGCACCTGATGCGCGGCTCGGTGAAGGTCCAGGAGGGCCAGCGCGTCGCCATCGGCGAGCAGATCGGCCGCTCCGGTAACACCGGCAACAGCACCGGCCCGCACCTGCACTTCGTCATCCAGCGCAACGTGGGCCTTGCGCTCGAATCCATCCCCTTCCAGTTCGCCCAGCCGGTGGACACCCTGCCCAACTTCGCCGTGGGCGGTGAATGACAGCGCTTGCGTCAATCCGGGCGGCGCGCCTAAGATGCGCGCCTTTCCCCCCAACCCGACAGCAAAGGAGGTCCATCATGCAGACACTGATCACCCTTTGCAGGTCGCGCCTGGCTTAAACGCTTCTTCCGTCCTTCTTCGCGACGGTCCCGCACTGCCCGACCCAGACCTGCCAAATCCAAGCATTTTTCGTTTCAACCCATTTGGATTGGACCATGGGCACTTGCATTCGCAATCTGGCCGACGGCATCACCCTGATCGCCGCGGACGACACCTGGATCGAAGGAAAAGCGATCCAGCAACTTGAAACCACCGCCCGCCTGCCGGGCATGCAACGGGTGGCCGGCATGCCGGACCTGCACCCGGGGCGTGGCTACCCGGTGGGCGCCGCGTTCTTCTCCAGCGGCCGCTTCTACCCCGCCCTGGTGGGCAACGACATCGGCTGCGGCATGGCCTTCTGGCGCACCGACATCCCCGTCGCCAAGCTCCACCTGGACAAGCTGGAGAAGCGCCTGGGCTCCCTCGATGCGCCGCTGGACGACAGCTGGCAGGAGGCGATCGCCGCCTTCGGCCTGGCGCCCTGCGGGCACGAGCGTTCCCTGGGCACCATCGGTGGCGGCAACCACTTCGCCGAGCTGCAGCAGCTCGACGAGGCCTATGACGACACGGCCCTGGCGGCCCTGGGCATCGACCGCAAGCACCTGCTCCTGCTGGTGCACAGCGGCTCGCGCGGCCTGGGCGAAGCCATCCTGCGCGAGCAGGTGGACCGCTTCAGCCACGCCGGGCTGGAGGCTGGCAGCCCGGAAGCCGAGCACTACCTGGCCCGCCACGACGGCGCCCTGCGCTTCGCCGAGGCCAACCGCCAGCTCATCGCCCGACGCATCCTCGACCGCCTGCGTGCGAACGGCGAGCAGCTGCTGGATGTGAACCACAACCTCGTTTCCGCCGCGACCCTCGGCGGCGTCGACGGCTGGCTGCACCGCAAGGGCGCCACCCCCGCCGACCAGGGCGTGATGGTCATCCCCGGTTCCCGCGGCGACTACAGCTACCTGGTGGCCCCGGTGGCCGACGAGCGCAGCCTCAACTCCCTGGCCCACGGCGCCGGGCGCAAGTGGATGCGCAGCGAGTGCAAGGACCGCCTCGCCAAGCGCTACAGCGTCGAGCAACTGGAACGCACCGCCCTCGGCAGCCGGGTGATCTGCGCCGACCGCGCGCTGATCTACGAGGAAGCGCCGGAAGCCTACAAGGCCATCGACTCGGTGGTCGGTGCCCTGCGTGACGCCGGGCTGGTGCAGGTGCTGGCGCGGCTCAAGCCGGTGCTGACCTACAAGACGCGCGGAGGGTGCTGCTGATGATCCTCCTGCAACTCTCGGCGGCCCAGGGGCCGGACGAATGCGCCCTGGCGGTGGCCAAGGCGCTGCAACGGCTGCTGGACGAAGCCGCCACGCTGGACGTGCAGGCGCAGGTACTGGAGCGGGAGGAGGGCGCGCGTCGCGGCACCCTCGCCTCCGTGCTCCTGGCCCTGGACGGCGCGCATGCGGACGCGCTGGCCGGGCGCTGGGAAGGTTCCCTGCAATGGACCTGCCCCAGCCCCTACCGGCCCAACCACGGGCGCAAGAACTGGTTCTTCGGCGGGGCGCGGTTCGCCGCACCGCCGGCCAGCCTCGAAGGCGAGATCCGCTTCGAAGCGCTGCGTGCCTCGGGGCCGGGCGGCCAGCACGTCAACACCACCGACTCGGCGGTGCGCGCCACCCACCTGGCCAGCGGCATCAGCGTCAAGGTGCAGAGCGAGCGCAGCCAGCACGCCAACAAGCGCCTGGCCGTCCTGCTCATCGGCCAGCGCCTGGCGCAGCGGGCCGAGGAGGCGGACGGCGCCCTGCGCGCGGAGCGCCGCCTGTTCCACCACCGGGTGGAGCGCGGCAACCCGGTGCGCTGCTTCCGAGGCGAGCGGTTCGAGCCGGTGTGAGCCGGCGTTCACCCACCCATGAAAAACGGGGCCATTCGGCCCCGTTCTTCATTTCAGCTGGCGCTTATGTCCGGGCTCATTCCCCCGGGATGTCCTTGCGCAGCTTGACCGGGTCTTCCTTGCGCCCGCGCGCGGTGCGCATGCGGATGTTCAGCGCTTCCACGGCCAGGGAGAAGGCCATGGCGAAGTAGACGTAGCCCTTGGGCACGTGGACTTCGAACGACTCGGCGATGAGCACGGTACCGACCACCACCAGGAAGGACAGTGCCAGCATCTTCAGGCTCGGGTGCTTGTCGATGAAGTCGCTGATGGTGCCGGCGGCGGCCATCATCACCAGCACGGCGACGACGATCGCGGCGACCATCACCGGCACGTGGGACACCATGCCCACGGCGGTGATCACCGAGTCCAGGGAGAACACGATGTCGATGATGGCGATCTGGATGATGGTGCCGATGAAGTTGCGCGCGGCGCCGCCGGCCTGCGGCTGCTCGGCTTCATCCTCGCCTTCGAGGCTGTGGTACATCTCGGTGCTGCTCTTCCACAGGAGGAACAGGCCGCCGAAGAACAGGATCAGGTCGCGCCCGGAGATGCCCTGGCCGAAGACGTGGAACAGGTCGGCGGTGAGCCGCATGATCCAGGTGATCGACAGCAGCAGCATGATGCGCGTGATCATCGCCAGCGCCAGGCCGAAGAAGCGGGTGCGTGCCTGCATGTGCGGCGGCATGCGGCCCACGAGGATGGCGATCATGATGATGTTGTCGATGCCCAGGACGATCTCCAGGGCAGTCAGGGTGAAGAAGGCGACCCAGATTTCCGGGCTGGTCAGCCATTCCATGATGCGGATTCCTCGTGTGTTCAGCGGTCAGGGGGTTGGAGCACGCCGAAGCCGGAACGTGCGCAGGCGCATTTCCGGCTTCGGCGAGGGCGCGTCGCCTGCGGTTCAGTGTGTACCGAACAGCGGGAACACGCCGAGTAACAGTGCGGCGAGCAGGATACACAGACAGATCATCACCGCCCACTTCAACGTGAAGCGCTGGTGGTCGCCGAATTCGATCTTCGCCAGGCCCACCAGCAGGTAGGTGGAGGGCACCAGCGGACTGAGCAGGTGCACCGGCTGGCCTACGATTGAGGCCCGCGCCATCTCCACCGGGCTGATGCCGTAATGGGCCGCCGCCTCGGCGAGCACCGGCAACACGCCGTAATAAAAAGCGTCGTTGGACATGAAGAAGGTGAAGGGCATGCTCACCAGCGCCGTGATCACCGCCATGTAGGGCCCGAGGGCGGGCGGGATCACCGCCAGCAGGCTCTTGGACATGGCCTCCACCATGCCGGTGCCGGTGAGGATGCCGGTGAAGATGCCGGCGGCGAAGATCAGCCCCACCACCGCCAGCACGTTGCCGGCATGGGCCGCGACGCGCTCCTTCTGCTGCTGCAGGCAGGGGTAGTTGATGATCATGGCGATGCTGAAGGCGATCATGAACAGCACCGGCAGTGGCAGCAGGCCGGCGATCAGCGTGACCATCAGGGCGGCCGTCAGCGCCGCGTTCACCCACAAGAGTTTCGGCCGGCGCGCTTCCGGGTACTGGGAGACGCTGATCTCGTCGTGGCGGGTCGGCTCGTCCGGGAGGTGCAGCACGCCGAGGCGGGCGCGCTCGCGCTTGCCATAGGCCCAGGCCAGGCCGAACAGGGCCAGGGAGCCGGCGATCATGGCCGGGATCATCGGCACGAAGATGTCCGACGGGTCCACGTGCAGGGCGCTGGCGGCGCGGGCGGTGGGGCCGCCCCAGGGGGTCATGTTCATGATGCCGCCGGCGAGGATGATCAGCCCCGCCATGATCAGCGGGCTCATGCCCAGGCGGCTGTAGAGCGGCAGCAGCGCAGCCACGCAGATCATGTAGGTGGTGGCGCCGTCACCGTCGAGGGAGACGATCAGCGCCAGCGCGGCGGTGCCCACCGAGACCTTCAGCGGGTCACCCTTGACCAGGCGCAGGATGGCGCGCACGGCGGGGTCGAACAGCCCGGAGTCGATCATCAGGGCGAAGTAGAGGATGGCGAACATCAGCATCACGCCGGTGGGCGCGAGCTTGCCGATGCCCTCCAGCATCATCGGGCCGATGCCGGCCGCGAAGCCGCCGAGCAGGGCGAAGGCGATGGGGACGATGATCAGCGCGATCAGCGCGGACAGGCGCTTGGTCATGATCAGGTACATGAAGGTCATGACCATGGCGAAGCCGAGGAAGGTCAGCATGGGGAATCTCCGGACGAGGGCGAGGGCGGGGCTGGATCAGCGCGCGGGTCGGGTACGGAGAGGGGGCGGAACGAGGCCGTTGAGGCGGCAGGAGCGGAGCATGGCAATCACCCATCTTGTTGTTGTCGGGGTTGCCGGGTGGAGCGGGTGCAGCACCCGGCGGCCGGTCTTCGCCGGCGGTGGGGCGATGCTAAGGGGCGAAGCTTTCAGCCAGCTTTCGCCGGGAATCGGCGGCGAACGTGCTGCGAAATCCTGACGGGCGGTCAGCCCGGCCCAGCCTGCAGCAGCGCCAGCACGGCCACCAGCGTGGCGCCGGAGAGCAGCGTCTGCAGGGTGATGATCCCCGCCATCAGGTGGCCGTCGCCGCCCAGCTGGCGGGTCAGCACATAGGCGGTGGGGGCCGTCGGCAGGGCGAAGAACAGCACCAGGATGCTGCTCTCCATCGCCGGCAGGCCGAGCAGGCGTGCCACGGCGAAGGCCAGGGCGGGCATGGCCAGCAGGCGCGCCGCGCAGTTCCAGCCCAGGGCCGCCAGCTCGCCACCCAGCTCGCGGGGCTGCAGCGCCGCGCCGACGCAGAGCAGGCCCAGGGGCAGGCTGGCCACCGCCAGGAGGTTGAGCAGCCGGTCGATGCCGCCACCCAGGCCGAGCCCGGCCAGGTTGTAGGCGGCGCCGGCGAGGCAGGCGAGGATCAGCGGGTTCTTCGCCATCGGCAGCAGCAGGCCCCGCGCGCTGACGCCGCGCTCGGCGGTGAGCGACCACACCGACAGCAGGTTCACCGTCGGCACCATCAGCGCCAGCATCAGCGCGGCGATGGCCAGGCCCTCCTTGCCGAACAGGCTGCCGATGGCCGCCAGCCCCAGGTAGGTGTTGAAGCGCAGCACGCCCTGGGTGACGGCGCCGAAGCGTGCCGCCGGCCAGCCCATCACGCGGCGGGCCAGGAGCAGGACGGCCCAGCCGACGCCCAGGCCCAGCAGCACCGCCAGGGCCAGGCGCGGCAGCGCGGGGTTGTCCAGCGGCGCCGTGGCCAGGCTGCTGAACAGCAGCGCGGGGAAGAGGATGAAGTAGTTCAGGCGCTCGGCGGCGGGCCAGAAGGCATCGCCGGGGAAGCCCTTCAGGCGCAGCGCGTAGCCGCCGACGATCAGGGCGAAAAGGGGCCAGAGGGCTGCAAGCAGTGCGGTCACATCGGGTTCCGGTGGTCCGGTCGGGAGGCGGCCATCTTGTGCAACGCCGCGCACATCCGCAAGCCGACCATTGGCCGATGCGCCTTGCAGCGACTAGGTTTTCCCACTGCACAGGAGGACGTACCCATGACCCAGGTCCATATGGGCGGCTGCCATTGCGGGCGGCTGCGCTACCGCATCGAAGCCCCGCTCACCGATATCGCCCACTGCCACTGTTCGGACTGCCGGCGCACCAGCGGCGGAATCGTCACCACCTGGATCACCGTGCCACTGGCGTCCTTCACCTGGACCCGTGGCGAGCCGGCGCAGTACCACTCCTCCCCCGGCTGCTCGCGCTATTTCTGCGGCGGCTGCGGCTGCCTGCTCGGCCTCTTCACCCAGCAGGCCCCGGGCACCATGGACGTGACCATCGCCACCCTGGACGATGTGGCCGAGGCCCTGCCGGACCGCCACATCTGGGTGCGCAGCCGCCTGCCCTGGCTGCACCTGGACCCGGGCCTGCCGGAGGAGCAGGAAGAGAAGCTGTAGTCACCTCTGTCACGCCAGTAGGGCGGGTGAAACCCCCGAACGTCCTGTGCACGGAACGCCGGTTCGCACCCGAGCTACGGGGCTCATGCCACGGCGTGGCCGTACCCAGTAGGGTGGGTAGAGCGGAGCGAAACCCACGCGGATGGTTTCCGGCGCAAGTCATTCCCTATCGGCCTGCGCCTTGATCGTAGGGTGGGCTTCAGCCCACCGGTGGGGCTGGAGGTGGGGCAAAGCCGTCAGGGCAGCTCGAGCCCGCCGGCGTCCTTGTGCAGCTGGCGCAGGTGGGCGCTGAGCTGGTCGAGGTTGAGTTGCACGGCGTCCAGCTCGGCGAGGATGCGCGGGTCGATCAGGTGGCGCACTTCGCGGTCGAGGTCGTCGGTGAGGCTGCGCAGCTTCTGCTGGCGGCTGCTGCTCTCGGCCTCCAGGCGCTGCCACTCGCTGGCCTGGGGCAGGCCGTAGCCGCCTTCGAGCATGTCCGCCGGGCGGCTGAGGAAGCCGCTGTTGGCGAGGATCTGCTCCAGGGTGTCGCCGGCCCTGGAGAACTCGGCATTGCCGAGCTTCTCGCGGCTGTCGAGGTAGCGGCGCTTGAGTTCGTCCTGGGCCAGCAGCATCTGCTTGCGCATGGCCGCCTGCTCCAGCAGCAGCAGGGCGGCGCTGGCGCGCAGGTCGGCGTTGGCGATCCAGGGTCGGCGCCGGTCGGCGGGCAGGTCGAGCCAGGTCTCGACATCGGCCTGGGGCAGGGCCAGGCGCTCGCGGGCGATGGCGAACATGGCCTGGTAGCGGTCGCGGAAGGAGTCGAAGCGGTAGCCCAGGCGCAGGGCTTCCTTCGGGTCGCGCAGCGGTTGCGGGTCGGCCACGCCACGCCCTTCGAGCAGGGCCAGCAAACCGTTGGGCATGATGCTGTCGAGATCCGCCAGGCGCGGGTCGGCGGTGCCGCTGCGCAGCAGCTTGAGGGTCTCCACCGCGCAGTTGTTGGAGAGGAACCAGTAGTCGCCGTCGTAGCTCCAGTGCATCTCGGTGGCGCGCTCCACCAGGCGCTCCACCTGGTCGCGGTCGAGCTTGAGCGGCACCGAGGCGAGGCTGCGCATTTCGACCTTGGTGTATTCGTCGATCACCTGGGATAGCGGCAGGACGAACAGGCGCGAGGGGTAGGCGCCGGTGAGGCCGTCCCAGCTGGAGAGCTGCACGTCGCCGACGAAGGCGCGATAGGACAGCACCAGGTGCTGGTCGAGGTCGAGGCGGCAGTCCGGGCCGCGCGGCCGGCCGGGGGCGCAGATGACCAGGCGCAGCATGCTGTGGCCCCAGCGGCTGACCCAGTTGTCGTTGGCTTCGGCGAACAGGTAGTCCACTTCGTAGACCCGCTCGGGGTCGAGACGGCCCAGGGGTTCGCGCCCGAAGTCGCGCCCGGCGTTGAGGTAGGCCAGCTCCCCGGCGCACTCGGCCTGCTGCGCGGGGGCCCAGCCGAAATGCTGGCGCAGGTAGCGGTAAAGCGCCGGGCGGCGGCAGGCGAAGGCGGGGTCGAGGAGGAAGTACTCCATGTTCACCGCGACGAATTCGCGCGGGTTGCTCAGCTCGTAGAGATCCGGGCTGCGCGCGACCTGGTGGTTCTCCGCCTCGCGGTCACCGCGCCGGCCGACCTGTTGCGGCCAGCCGGCGAGGTCGAGCAGGCGCGGGTCGTCGCTGAGGCTGAAGCGCCGCGCCACCTGCCCCCGGCATTCGCCACGCTGCCCCACCAGGCCGGTGCTGTCGGCCGCCAGGCCACAACGGAACTGCAGGCTGCGCTCGGCCGGGGTACGCCAGCGGGCGCGGTCGTAGAGGTGGGTGAGTTCGTGGAGCACGGTGGCCAGCAGTTCGCGGCGCACGGTGCCGTGTGGGCGGCGGGTTTTTTCCTGCGCGGCGCTGCCATCGGCCAGCTCCGGCAGCAGGGCGCGGTTGAGGTCGAGGGCGTCGATGCGGGTGGCGCGGCCGTAGGCGTTGTCGGGCAGGTCATCGGCCCAGGCGACCTCGACGCGGCGGTCGAGGCGCTGGACGAAGCTCGGCGGCAGGGCGGCGAGGGCTTCATCCAGCAGCGCTTGGCTGGCCTGGCGCTGGGGCGCGCTCAGGCCGTCACTGTTCAGGTCCAGTTGCAGCTCGGCCCGAACTGTTGCGCTCGCCAGCAACCCTGCCAGGCAAACCCAGCGCAGGACAGTGGGCAGGCGCACGGCCAAGACGGCGGTCAGGGGGCGATCAGAGTGCGAGGATGGCTTGGGCCAGGGCCTCGTCGCTGGCGTCGCGCGCCTCCGGCAGGCGCTCACGCAGGGTGCTGAAGGCGGCTTCCAGCTGGACGCCGCGGATGTCGCCTGCGCTGGCGACGAAGCTGGCGGCATCGTCGCGGGCTTCGCGGATCACCTTCATGTCGCGGATCGAGGTGGTGGTATCGGAGGTGAAGTCGATGCTGCGGCCGAAGGCGCGGACGATGATGTTGCTGGTGGCAACCAGGGTCTGTGCCTGGACGGCGCCGGCGACGAGGGTGAGGGCGGTGGCAGCGGCAATCAGCGTGCGACGCATTGGATCTCTCCGAAGGTGAAAACTGTACGGGTCATTGGACGGAAAACCCCTGGCGCAGTTCAAACCGAGCGAAGCGGCGCAGGAGGTTGCCGGGCCCGGGGCGCGGCGGGCGCCAAGGCTAGCGGAATGCGGGGTTCACGGCCAGGGCCGGCAGGCGCGGGGAGCGCCCGCCGGGAGGGGCGTCACAGGGCGAGGATGGCCTGGGCCAGTTGCAGGTCGCTGGCCTGCAGCTGCGGCTGGGCGCTGCGGATGTGCACGAGGGCGGCTTCCAGGCGCGCGCCACGGATGTCGCCTGCGCTGGCGACGAAGCTGGCGGCGTCGTCACGGGCGGCGAGGACGAGCTTGTCGTCGCGCAGGGAAGAGGTGACGTCCGAGGTGGCATCGAAGGTGGCGCCGACGGCACCGACGACGGCATCGGTGGTGACCACGAAGCTGGTGGCCGAGGCGCTGGTGGCCAGGGCCAGCAGTGCGGCTGCGCCGAGCAGGCGGGAGAGGGACATGGGAATAACTCCTGTGCGGGACGAAGGGCGCTGCACGCGCAGCGCCCCGTGGCGTAGAGCCTAGCGAAGCGGCGGGAGTCGTTCCAGTGGTGGCACGCGTGGTGTCCGCGCCTAGCGCCAGAAGGGCTTGTCCAGCTCCTGGCTGCGGTCGCACTCGCTGAGCCCTATGTCCGCCAGTTGCTGCGCGTTCAACTGTGCCAGCTGGTGGCGGGTGCGCATGTTGCGCTGCCATTCGGCCACGCGGGCGAACAGGCGGATGGCCAGCGGGGTGCGTTGCAGGGACGGGGCGGCGGGGGCAGGGGAAACGAAGCTGCGTTCCATGGCGGTCTTCCTTCCCGCGTCTGGGCGGGTTCGGGTTATGGGAGACCATGTTCGCGCGCCGGGGCGCTTGGCGGCAGGGACAGCGGGGCGCAATTGTAGGGGGTCAGTGTCGCGACTTGGCCAACTGTACCGGCCCTATCGGGTCGCGCTGTTACGCAGGTTTCCGGGCCCCGAAAAAACGAAACCCGCCGGCGATACCTCTGCGGCGGGTTCTGTCAGGTGTTGCAGTGCGGCTGGCGCCGCTTCGGGCTTAGCGCCAGAAGGGCTTGTTCAGCTCCAGTTCGCGCTGCGCCTCGCTGATGCCGGCATCGGCCAGCAGGCGGGAGTCGAGCATCGCGAGCTGATGGCGGCTGGAGATACGACGCTGCCACATCAGCAGGGTGGAGATGACGCGCAGCGGCCAGGAGGCCTTGGCGCTGGATTCGGAGGAGCTGAGGATCAGGTCGGAACTGAGGGTACGTTCCATGGTGGCGCTTCCTTCCCGCTTGTGGCGGGGCTAGAGGGGTTTGTCTGGTACCTATTTTCTGTCCAGAACAAACGACCCAGTAGTCACAGCTGATTGAAATTGTACGGGTAGTACTGAGCAAGCTAACTAACTGTGCTTGCGAAATTTCCATCAGCTGTATTGGTGCCCCGTTGAAACCCTCGGCGAACGACGGGAAACCGGATTTTTCACTGCCGAAGCGAACTTCGGCAGGGATTGGCAGCAGTACAGTTGGCCTTTTACCGGAAGCTGTTTTTTGACCTGTTTGTCAGCAAAAAGCCCGCTGTACCGATTCAGCTGGCGAGCATGCGCCCGGTTTCTTCCAGGTTGATGTGCCAGTCCATGGCTTCGCGCAGCAGATGGGGGGTGTGCCCGCCCTTGGCGCAGGCGCGCTCGAAGTAGTCGTCCAGTGCGGCGCGGTAATCCGGGTGCACGCAGTGGTCGATGATCGCCCGGGCGCGTTCTCGTGGGGCCAGGCCGCGCAGGTCGGCCAGGCCCTGTTCGGTGACGAGGATGTCGACGTCGTGCTCGGTGTGGTCGACGTGGCTGACCATGGGCACGACGCTGGAGATGGCGCCGCCCTTGGCGATGGACTTGGTGACGAAGATGGCCAGGTGGGCGTTGCGGGCGAAGTCCCCCGAGCCGCCGATGCCGTTCATCATCTTCGTGCCGCCGACGTGGGTGGAGTTGACGTTGCCGTAGATGTCGAACTCCAGGGCGGTGTTGATGCCGATGATGCCGAGGCGCCGCACCACTTCGGGGTGGTTGGAGATCTCCTGCGGGCGCAGCACGAGCTTGTCCTTGTAGCGTTCGAGGTTGCCGAAGACATCGGCGTTGCGGCGCGCGGAGAGGGTGATGGAGCTGCCGGAGGCGAAGCGCAGCTTGCCGGCATCGATCAGGTCGAAGGTGGAGTCCTGCAGCACCTCGGAGTACATGCTGAGGTTCTGGAAGGGCGAGTCGATCAGCCCGCACATCACGGCGTTGGCGATGCTGCCGATGCCGGCCTGCAGCGGCGCCAGGCTGTTGGACAGGCGCCCGGCTTCCACTTCGCGGGCGAAGAAGCCGATCAGGTGGTCGGCGATGGCCTGGGTCTCGGCATCCGGCGGCAGCACGGTGGAGAGCGAGTCCGGCTGTTCGGTGAAGACGATGGCGGCGATCTTCTCCGGGGGGATCGGGATGGCGGTGGTGCCGATGCGGTCGTCCACGCGGGTCAGAGGGATGGGCGTGCGGGTCGGCCGGTAGGTGGGGATGTAGACGTCGTGCAGGCCTTCGAGGTTGGTGTCGTGGGCCAGGTTGATCTCGACGATCACGCGCTTGGCGAAGATGGCGAAGCTGGCGGAGTTGCCCACGGAGGTGGTGGGCACGATGTGGCCTTCCTCGGTGATGGCCACGGCCTCGATGACGGCGATGTCCGGCAGCTTGAGCTGGTGGTTGCGCAGCTGTTCGACGGTTTCCGACAGGTGCTGGTCGATGAACATGACGCTGCCGTCGTTGATCGCCTTGCGCAGGGTGCTGTCCACCTGGAAGGGCATGCGCCGGGCCAGTACGCCGGCTTCGGTGAGTTGCTTGTCGAGGTCGTTGCCCAGGCTCGCCCCGGTCATCAGGGTGATCTGCAGCGGCTGCTGCTTGGCGCGCTCGGCCAGCGCCCGGGGCACGGCCTTGGCCTCGCCGGCGCGGGTGAAGCCGCTCATGCCGATGGTCATGCCGTCTTCGATGAGGGACGCGGCTTCGGCCGCACTCATTACCTTGCCCAGCAGCGAGGGCAGGCGTACGCGATCAGGGTGCATGGGGGAACCTCGGGCAACGGGGGAAACGAGCCGCGCAGTCTAGGGGCTCCGAGGGCCGCCGCCTTCTATACCAAGGTCGAAGAGCGCGCATGAATGGAGGGCAGGACGGAGGGGATAGGCGCGCATTCATTCGCGAAGGGCTTCTCAGGGGGTGGGATTTCCAGGCAGCCCAGCGGTCTGCTTCGCGAATGGATTCGCTCCCACAGAAATCCCCCATAAAAGAAAACCCCGGCGCGTGGCCGGGGTTTTCGGTGGTGCGGGGCAGGGGTCAGTCGACCGCCTTGACCATGTCTTCGATGACCTTCTTGGCGTCGCCGAAGACCATCATGGTCTTGTCTAGGTAGAACAGTTCGTTGTCCAGGCCGGCGTAGCCGCTGGCCATCGAGCGCTTGTTGACGATCACGGTCTTGGCCTTGTAGGCCTCGAGGATCGGCATGCCGGCGATCGGCGACTTCGGGTCGTTCTTCGCAGCCGGGTTGACCACGTCGTTGGCGCCGAGCACCAGGACCACGTCGGCCTGGCCGAACTCGGAGTTGATGTCTTCCATCTCGAACACCTGCTCGTAGGGCACTTCGGCCTCGGCCAGCAGGACGTTCATGTGGCCCGGCATGCGGCCGGCGACCGGGTGGATCGCGTACTTCACGGTCACGCCACGGTGGGTCAGCTTCTCGGCCAGTTCCATCAGCGCGTGCTGGGCACGGGCCACCGCCAGGCCGTAGCCGGGAACGATGATGACGGTGTCGGCGTTGGTCAGCAGGAAGGCCGCGTCGTCGGAGGAGCCCGACTTCACAGGGCGCTGTTCCTTGCTGCCGGTGGCGGCGCCGGCATCCGCATCGGCACCGAAGCCGCCGAGGATGACGTTGAAGAACGAGCGGTTCATCGCCTTGCACATGATGTAGGAGAGGATCGCGCCCGAGGAGCCCACCAGCGAACCGGCGATGATCAGCATCGAGTTGTTCAGCGAGAAGCCGATACCGGCGGCGGCCCAGCCCGAGTAGCTGTTGAGCATCGACACCACCACCGGCATGTCGGCGCCGCCGATCGGGATGATGATCAGCACGCCGATGACGAAGGCCAGGGCCACCAGCAGGGCGAAGGCGCGGATGTCACCGGTGAAGGTGAAGTACAGGCCCAGGCCGAGGATCGCCAGGCCGACGGCCAGGTTGACCATGTGCTGGCCCTTGAACACCACCGGGGCGCCCTGGAACAGGCGGAACTTGTACTTGCCCGAGAGCTTGCCGAAGGCGATCACCGAACCGGAGAAGGTGATGGCACCGATGGCAGCGCCGAGGAACAGTTCCAGGCGGTTGCCTTTCGGAATGGCGTCGCCCAGTGCGGCGACGATACCCAGGGACTGGGGCTCGACGACGGCGGCGATGGCGATGAACACGGCGGCCAGGCCGATCATGCTGTGCATGAAGGCGACCAGCTCCGGCATTTTGGTCATCTCGACGCGCTTGGCCATGACCGAGCCGGCGGTGCCGCCGACCAGCAGGCCGACGATGACGTAGCCGATGCCCTGGGTGGCCAGCTCGGCGCCGAGCTTGTAGATCAGGCCGACGGTGGTGAACACCGCGATGGCCATGCCGATCATGCCGAACAGGTTGCCGCGACGGGACGTGGTCGGGTGCGACAGGCCCTTCAGTGCCTGGATGAAGCACACCGAGGCGACGAGGTAGAGAACAGTGATCAGGTTCATGCTCATGGTCAGTGCTTCTCCGCCGACGCCTTGGGCGCTTTCTTCTTGAACATTTCCAGCATGCGTCGGGTGACCAGGAAGCCACCGAAGACGTTGACCGCGGCCAGGGCCACGGCCAGGGTGCCCATGGCCTTGCCCAGCGGGGTGACGGTGAGGGCGGCGGCCAGCATGGCGCCGACGATCACGATCGCGGAGATGGCGTTGGTCACGGCCATCAGCGGGGTGTGCAGGGCGGGGGTCACGTTCCAGACCACGTGGTAGCCGACGTAGATCGCCAGCACGAAGATGATCAGGTTGTAGATGCCGTCAGAAATCATATCCATGTCCGCTGCCCCTTAGCCGTTGGTGCGGACGACTTGCCCGTCGCGGCACATCAGGCACGCGGCGACGATGTCGTCTTCGAGGTTGACGTGGAACTGGCCGTCCTTGTCGATGACCAGCTTGAGGAAGTCCAGCAGGTTGCGCGCATAGAGGGCCGAGGCATCCGCCGGCACCAGGGCCGCCAGGTTGCTGTAGCCGACGATGGTGACGCCGTGCTTGACCACCACCTGCTCGGCTTCGGTCAGCGGGCAGTTGCCGCCCTGTGCCGCCGCCAGGTCGATGACCACGGAGCCCGGCTTCATCTCGGCGACGGTCGCCTCGTGCAGCAGGGTCGGTGCCTTGCGGCCCGGGATCAGCGCGGTGGTGATGACGATGTCGGCCTGCTTGGCGCGCTCGTGCACGGCCTTGGCCTGGCGCTCCATCCAGGAGGCCGGCATCGGGCGGGCGTAACCGCCGACACCCTGGGCGCATTCGCGCTCTTCATCGGTCTCGAAGGGCACGTCGACGAACTTGGCGCCGAGGGATTCGATCTGCTCCTTCACTGCGGGACGTACGTCGGAGGCTTCGATCACCGCACCCAGGCGCTTGGCCGTGGCGATGGCCTGCAGGCCGGCGACACCGGCACCGAGGATGAGGATGCGTGCGGCTTTGACGGTGCCGGCGGCGGTCATCAGCATCGGCATGAAGCGCGGGTAGTGGTGCGCGGCCAGCAGCACGGACTTGTAGCCGGCGATGTTGGCCTGGGACGACAGCACGTCGAGGCTCTGGGCGCGGGAGGTGCGCGGCGCCGCTTCGAGGGCGAAGGCGGTGATGCCACGGGCATTCATGCGCGCGATGGTCTCGTTGCTGAACGGGTTGAGCATGCCGACCAGCACGGCGCCGGCCTTCATGAGGGCCAGTTCGGCGTCGGAGGGGGCGACGACTTTCAGCACCAGGTCGGCACCGAAGGCGGCGGCGTCGCTGCCGAGGGTGGCGCCGACGGCTTCATAGGCCGCGTCGGTGATGCTGGCGCTGACGCCGGCACCGCTCTGGACGGTGACCTGATGGCCTTGGCCGATCAGTTTCTTGATGGTCTCGGGAGTCGCGGCTACCCGCGTTTCACCGGCCAGGGTTTCGAGAGGAACACCGATGTGCACGTAAATTCTCCTGCGTGATCGTTGTGATTGACCAGCGCACTACGTTGGCGCTCTGGCGGGGGCGGATCAGCACAAAACCGCTCGGTGCACTGGGTGCTGACCGGCGGGCGCGGCATTTTGCAGGCGAACCGCGAGTGCTTCAAGAAGTTCTGAAGTCAAACGCGGCAGTAACTACAAGTCACCAATTGACCGGGAAAACGGCCATTTGATTCAAAGCGCCGTCCGGACTGGCTGCGCAGCCTATCCGGAGGCCCTGTGGGCGGGGAATGACATCCCTGACATGAATGGATGTCCATCAGGCCATGCCCGACCCACTGGGAGGCCGCGACATCCTGCCGTCATTGGCGGCGCGACTGTTAGTCAGCGTTTTTTATAGTTGCCATAAGTGTCTGGAAAACGGGGCTTCTGTAGCTTTGATGAATATTTGACTACAGGGTCAAATATCGCCGAAAAGCCCGTTCCAGAGGGGGAAGTGCAGGAAGGGCGGGCGCGCCCTGTGGTGGATTGTCGCGGTTGCGCCTCAAACCAGCAGGCCGAGGCTCTTGGCGCGCATCACCGCCTGGGTGCGGCGCTTCACGCCGAGCTTGCTGTTGATCTTCTTGGTGTGGGTTTTCACCGTGTTCACCGAGATGAACAGGTAGCTGCCGATCTCCTGGTTGGAGAAGCCCTCGGCGAGCAGTTGCAGGACCGAGCGTTCGCGCTGGCTGAGCAGGTTGCTGTGGTCGCCCGTGCCCGCCGTGCCGCTGCGCTCGCCGGTCTGGCCGGCGGTGGGCCACTCCTGCAGCAGGCCCTGCATGCCGAGGTGGGTGGCCTGTTGGCGAGCCTCGCGCTCCAGGTTGGCGGCATCCTCCTGGCCGAGCCAGCGGGCCGCCTCGGCCAGCGCCAGGCCGACTTCGCAGGCCAGCGGTCGGTACTGGAGGAATTCGCAGCGCTGCAGCAGTGGGCGCAGCATCGCCTCGGCCTGTTCGGCGCGGCCCGCCGCCAGGTGCCCGCGGGCCAGCAGGAGCAGGTTGCGCAACGGCAGGGTGGGGTAGTCCAGCGGTGGCATCCAGGGGCTGTCGCCCTCGAAGTAGCGCTGGATGCGCAGGCCCACGGGCTCGACGCGGTCCCAGCGCTGCTGCCGGGCGAGCACGCGCATGCTCTGCAGGCTGAGCACGCCGTTGAAGGACAGGCGCCAGACCTGGCGGCAATGCATTTCCCGCTCGGCATCACGCAGGTGGACGAAGGCCTGGTCGAACTCGCCGCGCCGCGAGCGGAGTTCGGCAAGGCCGAGGTAGCCGTGCAGGGCGAAGGGGTCGGCGCATTCCAGGGCCTGTTCCAGGCCGATGCGCAGTTCCGTCTCGGCGTCGTCGAGGCGGCCGTGGATCAGGTGCAGTTCGCCCTGGATCAGGTGCAGTCGGCCGAGCAGCAGGCCGTCCACCGCCTTGCGCTGGCCGATCAGGACGAAGCTCTGGGTGACCAGCCCCTGGGCGCGGGCGAACTCGCCGCGCAGCAGCAGCAGGCGGGTGCGGTCGAGGTTGATCAGGGTTTCGAACAGCAGGCTGCCCTGGCGCCGGGCGATCTCCAGGGCGTCGTGCAGGCGCACCGGGGCGAGGTCGGGCTGGCCGCTGGCCATGGCGATGCGGGCGAGGGCGGAGTGGCACAGCAGGATCGGCATCCAGTCCCGCTCGGGCAGGTGTTCCAGGGCCTGCTGGCAGTGCAGCGCGGCGTCCTGACCGGGACGGCCGCGCAGGGCGCCGAGCACGCCGTGCAGGGCCTGCCAGTTGGCCAGCAGCTTGCGGTTGCGGCGGGCATCGGCCTGGGGCAGGAAGCGGCCGAGCTTGTGGATACAGTCCTCGGCTTCGTCCAGGCGCCAGGCCAGGAGCAGGGCCCAGGCGTTGAGGGTGAGCAGGCGCGGCGTACTCTCCAGCAGCAGGGCCGGGAGTCGGCTGCGCCAGGCGAGCAGGTGGGCGAGGTGCTGCTCGCCGGTGAGCCATTCCTGGCCGAGGTGTTCGAGGTAGTTGGCGGCGACCTCCGGTTGCCCGGCGCAAAGCGCTTGTTCGATGGCGTCTTCCACCTGGCCGGCGGCGATGAACACCCGGCACGCCGCCAGGTGCAGGTGGGCCGCAGCGGTGGCCGAGATGCGGTTGTGCAGGACCTTGGCCACGGCGGGCAGCACGCGGTACCAGTGGCCGTCCTCGTCCAGCGGCATGCAGAAGGCCTGGCGGGCGAGCAGGCGCGAGAACAGTTCGGCGCCGTCGCTTTCCTCCCACAGCTGGCGGCACAGTTCGGCGGAGACCTTGGGCAGGTGGACCAGCGCGAACAGGCAGCGGGCTTCCTCGTCACCCAGGCGCGCGAGCAGTTCGTGGTCGAGGTATTCCTTCAGCCAGCAATGGCTGGCGGCGGCAGCGGTGCCGGGGCCGTGCGGGTGATTGCGGCTGGACAGCTGCAGGCGGGCGCCGGCGCACCAGCCTTCGCTCTCCTGCCAGAGTTCCTCGCGCTGGGCGTCGCTGGCCTGGGGGGCGAGCTGGTCGACCAGGCGCTCCAATTCGTCGCGGGTCAGGGCCAGGTGGGTGGCGTCCAGTTCCTGCAGTTCGCCGGCCAACAGCAGGCGTGGCAGGTTCCAGTCCGGCCGCTGGCGGGCGCTGACCAGCAGCTGCAGGTTGGGCAGGGCGCGGGCGAGCAGTTGGTCGATGCAGGCATCGAGTTCGGCCGGGGGCTGGCTCGGGTAGTCGTCGAGCACCAGCCACAGCGGCTTGCCGCCGCCATCGAGCAGTTGCAGCAGGGCGAGCGGCGCGGGCAGGTCGGGGACCGGGCGCTGCAGGGCGCCGGCGATCTGCGCGATCAGCTGCTCGGGGTGCAGCGGCTGGCCGGCGAGGTTGAGCCAGAGCACCTGGCCGGGGTCGCGCAGGCCCAGCAGCAATTCGCTGAACAGCACGCTCTTGCCGAAGCCGGCCGGGGCGCAGAGCAGGCGCAGTCGGCTCTGTTCGGCGAGCAGGCGTTCGGTCAGCCGGGGGCGCGGCACATGGGCCGGCGGCAGGCGCGGGATGCTGGAGTGGGGAGCGCGAACGGACGGAACGCCGGAGCTGCTGCGGGGCATGGCGGTTCTCGCGGATGTTGTTGTTATGGGATGAACCGTGGTCATTGAGACTAGACCCAAGGCAGCGGCAGGTGAAGCGCTATGGCCGCGAATGATTGTGCGCCATAACGCAGCCCCGGAACGCACGCGCCCCGGACATGCCGGGGCGCGGGTGGAGCGGGTGGGTCAGCGGATGCCGGCGTTGCGCAGGGCGGCCGGGGTGTAGTCGGCGCCGCTGGCCTTGAAGCCGAATTCGGTGCCGTGTTTCTCCTCGTTCTTCAGGCCCAGGGCGATGTAGCGGCCGGCGATGATGTCGTACAGGGCTTCCAGGGTGTAGCCGGAAACCTGCTGGCCGTAGTGGTACTCGGCGTGGCCTTCGCCGACGCGCCACAGCTGGCCGCGACCGTCGTAGTGATCCACCAGGGCGACCTGCCAGCTGTCTTCATCGATGTACATGTGGCGCTTGGCGTAGATGTGGCGTTCGCCGGATTTCAGCGTGGCCTCGACTTCCCAGACGCGGTGCAGCTCGTAGCGGGTCAGGTCCTGGTTGATGTGGCCGGCCTGGACGATGTCCTTGTACTTGAGGGAGGTGGAATCGAGCTTGTAGCTGTTGTAGGGGATGTACATCTCCTTCTTGCCGATGAGCTTCCAGTCGTAGCGATCGGGCGCGCCGGAGAACATGTCGAAGTTGTCGGCGGTGCGCATGCCGTCGGCGGCGGTGCCGGGGCCGTCGTAGGCGACCTGCGGCGCCCGGCGCACGCGGCGCTGGCCGGCGTTGTAGATCCACGCCAGGCGCGGCTCCTTGACCTGGTCGATGGTCTCGTGGACCAGCAGCACGTTGCCGGCCAGGCGCGAGGGCGCGAGGACCCGCTGCTTGAAGTAGAGGAGGATGTTGGCGGCCTTGTCCTGGTCGAGGTCACTCATGTCGCCGGGGAAGGCGACTTCGTCCTGGAACTGCACCGGGGAGAAGGAGCCGTTGGTCTGCGGGGTGACCTGCACCACCAGGCGCCGGGCGTTGCCGCCACGGTAGCGGGTGATGTGGTTCCACAGCACCTGGACGCCGTCCTTGGGAATCGGGAAGGCGTAGTAGTGGCTGGCGGCGAAGTTGGACAGGCCGTTGCCGCCGTCCACCGGCTGGGTGTTGAGGGCGCTCTGCTTGGCGGCGGCGTAGATGGCGTCCGGCGCGGCGGCGGTGCGGTGGGTGGTGTAGACCGGGATCTTGTAGGTCTCGGGGTAGCGCTTGAACATCGCCAGCTGGCCTTCGGAGAGCTTGTCCTTGTACTGCGCGGCGTTGGCGGCGGTGATGGTGAACAGCGGCTTCTCGCTGGCGAAGGGGTCGCCGAGGAAGCCGTTGGCGTCGATGGCGGCCGCGTTCTTGGGCAGGCCGCCGGTCCATTCGGGGATGCTGCCATCGGCATTGCCGGCCTTCTCGGCGCCCAGCGGGGTGAGGCTGGTGCCGAGCTTGGCGGCCTCGTCGGGCGATACCGCGGCCATCACGGTGGCGGCCAGCAGGCTGAGGGCCAGCACACCGCCTTGCAGGATTCTTGTGGTTCTCATTGTGCGAGTCCTATGCGGTCGTTGATCAGAAGTTCAGGCCGAAACTGAGGGCGATGAAGTCGCGGTCAGTGGTGGTGTTGTAGTGGCCGCCGAAGAAGTCGGTGTAGCTGAGGCTGGCGGTGTAGGTGTTCTGGTATTCGGCGTTGAGGCCGAGGCTGATGGCCTTGCTGCCTTCGTTGAAGTTGGGGCCGTAGCCGTCGACGTCATGGGACCAGGCGAGGCTGGGGGTGAGGTTGATGCCGGCGAAGACGTTGCTGTAGTCCAGGGCGGCGCGGGCGCGGTAGCCCCAGGAGCTGCTGGTGTAGAAGCCCTTGTCGTTGCACTCGCGCTGGGCCGGGCTGGTGGCGGTGAGCGCCAGGCAGGTGGCTTGCGAGGAGAGCTGGCCGGGGCCGTAGATCGGGTCGCGGCCGTAGCGCAGCGAGCCCATGTCGTCGTCGAGGCCGCCGATGTGGTTGTAGCCGACCTCGGCCACCAGGGTCAGGCGGCTGGCGCCCATGACCTGGTCGACGAACTGGGTGGCGGTGACCTGGGCCTGGGTGACGGGCTTGCGCTCGTAGCCGTGGAGGATGGCGCCGGCGGTGTTGCTGCCGTGGCCGCTTTCGAAGATCGGCGAGGAGGGGACGGCCAGGGCGGCGAAGGACAGGTCGGTGCTGTTGAGCTGCAGCGGCATGTTGGGGCGGAAGCTGAGCTCGCCGGCGACCGAGGTGCCTTCGATGTTGGTCTGGAAGCTCACGCCGTAGAGGCGGATGTCCTCGGGGTATTCGATGAAGTAGCGGGCACCCGGCGCGCCGGGGATGACCGCCAGGCTCGGGGTGGTGGTGCGGATGGTGCTGAACACCGGCCCGCGGCTGTGGTAGTTCATCGCATAGGCGCCGAACTCGGTGTCGTTGAACTCCGGCACGAACCAGCGCAGGGCGACGCCGAACTGGCCGCTGTCGCGGGCGTCCTTGTCGCCGGCGCGGGGGATGTAGAGGGTGGCGCCGGTGTTGGTGGAGACGCCGGGCGGCAGGTCGGGGCCGTTGACGATGAGGCGGTCGGTGCAGCCGTCGGCGACCACGTCGGAGGTGGAGAAGAAGGTGCCGCAGTTGTCGGCGACCGTCTGGTCCCACTCCAGCTGGTAGAAGGCTTCTGCCGAGAGGCTGTCGGTCAGGCTCTGGGAGACGTAGATCATGTTGACCGGGATGAGGCCTTCCTTGATCTCGGCGCCGGGACGGCGGAAGGCGGCGACGTCGATGGGGTTGATGCTGTTGATCGAGTTGCCGATGAAGGTGCTTTCGCCCCAGCTGACCACCTGCTTGCCGACGCGTACGCTGCCGGGCAGGTCGCCCAGGTTGTAGTTGTGGTAGATGAAGGCGTCGAGGATCTGCGCGCCCGAGGACTTGGCGCCCTCTTTGCGGTTGTGGTCGTCGATGTCGTAGAACTCGCGGTGCTCGTCCTTCAGCTCGAAGTCGTACCAGTACTTGCCGCGGATGAAGACGCCGGTGTCGCCGTACTTCAGTTCGAGGTCATGGATGCCCTTGAAGATCTTCGAGAAGGTCTCGCCCTTCTTGAAGTTGAGACGGCCGTCGTCGGAGGTGCGCGAGAGCGCTTCGCCACCGCTGGCGACGGAGATGAATTCCGGGTCCGGCGCGCGGGTGCCCCAGCTCGCGCCGACCGACAGCGATGAGTCGAACTGCGCTTCTATCTCCCCGATGTTGAAGGTGACGGCGAACGAGGGGGCGGTGAATCCCAGTGCCACGGCGGCGGCCAGCGCGTGCGGCCGGAAGATTCCGCGCATTGTTCTTGTTGTCATGCGGCTCTCCAGTGAAGGATGAAGGAGGCCTCATGCTAATCAGCCGAAAGTCTGCCCATAACTGCCTGAACGGGCGATTTCACCCATCACCCGGGTGGGTGATGCCATCGCCCGCGCGGGCCTGCGCGGGGGCTTTTCAGGGCGACGAAGGGCGGGCGGGGCGATACGGCCTGGCGGGCTGCTACTTTGCGTGACAGTGGCGGGCGTGTGGACTCAGTCCTGGCCGGCCTGCTGGCGATAGAGGCACGCGGCTTCCACCAGCCAGTCGCGGAAGGCGCCCAGGGCGGCGGATTCGACCTTGCGTTCGGGGATGATCAGGTAATAGGCCTTGTCGCTGCGGAAGCTGTGGTCCAGCGCGGTGACCAGGCTGCCGTCAGCCAGTTCGCGCTGGATGAGGAAGGGCGGGATGAGGGCGATGCCCATCTCGTGGGTGGCGGCCTGGGCGAGCATGGAGAAGAGTTCGTAGCGCGGGCCGCTCATGTCACGCGGGACATTGAGGCCGAGGGAGCCGAACCACTGGCGCCAGGCGTAGGGGCGGGTGGTCTGTTGCAGCAACGGAAGGCCGGCGATCTCGCTGGCGCTGAGGCGCGTGCGGCCGCCCAGCAGGCGCGGGCTGCACACCGGCACCGAGTGCTCGTGCATGAGGAAGTGGGATTCGGTGCCCGACCAGTCGGCGTCGCCGAAGTAGAGCGCGGCATCGAAGGCGGTGTCGGCGAAGAGGAAGGGGCGGGTGCGGTTGGTGAGGTTGACCGTCACTTCCGGGTGCAGGCGCTGGAAGTCCGCCAGCCGGGGAACCAGCCATTGCGTGCCGAAGGTGGGCACCACGGCCAGTTCGATGGCCATCGCGCCCTGCTGGCCCATCACGGCGAGGGTGTCGCGCTCCACGGCGTCGAGCTGGGTGGCGATGCGGCGGGAGTAGGCGAGGCCGGCCTCGGTGAGCTTCACGCCCCGGCGCGAGCGGCGGAACAGTTCCAGGCCGAGGAATTCCTCCAGCCCGCCGATCTGCCGGCAGACGGCGCTCTGGGTCAGGGCCAGTTCTTCGGCGGCCTTGGTGAAGCTCTGGTGCCGCGCGGCGGATTCGAAGGCGATCAAGGCACTGGTGCTGGGGATCTTGCGGCGCATGCTGTACCTCTGCCTCACAATTGACTGGCGTAAACGGCGGCTTGTGCGATTTCGGAGTGAGAAATTAGCACAAGAGGGTGCGAAATCCTCGTTTGCCCCTGGCGGCCGGCACTGTCTAGGATGAATGCATACGACAAGACGGGCGCGACCCGTTCCGCATCCACCGCATACCGAGGATTCCTTCATGGCTGCCAAAGCTGCTTTCAACTGGATCGACCCGCTGCTGCTGGACCAGCAACTGACGGAAGAGGAGCGCATGGTGCGCGACAGCGCCGAGCAGTTCGCCCAGGACAAGCTGGCGCCCCGCGTGCTGGAAGCCTTCCGCCATGAAAAGACCGATCCGGCGATCTTCCGCGAGATGGGTGAGGTCGGCCTGCTGGGCGCGACCATCCCGGCGGAGTACGGCGGCAGCGGCCTGAACTATGTGTGCTATGGGCTGATCGCCCGCGAGGTGGAGCGCGTCGACTCCGGCTATCGCTCGATGATGAGCGTGCAGTCGTCCCTGGTGATGGTGCCGATCAACGAATTCGGCAGCGAGGCGCAGAAGCAGAAGTACCTGCCGAAGCTGGCCAGTGGCGAGTGGATCGGCTGCTTCGGCCTGACCGAGCCGAACCACGGTTCCGACCCGGGCTCGATGATCACCCGCGCGCGCAAGGTGGAGGGCGGCTACCGCCTGACCGGCAGCAAGATGTGGATCACCAACAGCCCGATCGCCGACGTCTTCGTGGTCTGGGGCAAGGACGATGCCGGCGATATCCGCGGCTTCGTGCTGGAGAAGGGCTGGGAAGGCCTGAGCGCACCGGCCATCCACGGCAAGGTGGGCCTGCGGGCGTCCATCACCGGTGAGATCGTGATGGATAACGTGTTCGTCCCCGAGGAGAACATCTTCCCCGAGGTGCGTGGCCTGAAGGGGCCGTTCACCTGCCTGAACTCCGCACGCTATGGCATTTCCTGGGGCGCCCTGGGTGCCGCCGAGTTCTGCTGGCACACCGCGCGCCAGTATGTGCTGGACCGCCACCAGTTCGGTCGCCCGCTGGCGGCCAACCAGTTGATCCAGAAGAAGCTGGCCGATATGCAGACCGAGATCACCCTGGCCCTGCAGGGTTGCCTGCGCCTGGGTCGCATGAAGGATGAAGGCACCGCTGCGGTGGAGATCACCTCGATCATGAAGCGCAACAGCTGCGGCAAGGCGCTGGAGATCGCCCGCCTGGCCCGCGACATGCTGGGCGGCAACGGGATTTCCGACGAGTTCGGCATCGCCCGTCACCTGGTGAACCTGGAGGTGGTCAACACCTACGAGGGGACCCACGACGTGCATGCGCTGATCCTCGGTCGCGCGCAGACCGGTATCCAGGCGTTCTTCTGATCCGGAGTTGCCACTCCCTCTATATATAGAGGGAGTGGTGCCTGTCCTTCCTTCTCCTTTGGGTGATTCCATGGCCGGTGCCCTTTCGCATATCCGCGTGCTCGATCTTTCCCGTGTGCTGGCCGGGCCCTGGGCCGGGCAGATACTCGCCGACCTCGGTGCCGAGGTGATCAAGGTCGAGCGACCGGGGGCCGGGGACGACACCCGCTCCTGGGGCCCGCCCTATCTGAAGGACGCCGATGGCCGGGATACCAGCGAGGCGGCGTACTTCCTTTCCGCGAACCGCAACAAGCAGTCGGTGACCATCGACTTCACCCAGGCCGAGGGGCAGGCGCTGGTGCGCAAGCTGGCGGCGGAGTCGGACATCCTCATCGAGAACTTCAAGGTGGGTGGGCTGGCGGCCTATGGGCTGGACTACGAATCCCTGAAGGTGATCAACCCGCGCCTTATCTATTGCTCCATCACCGGTTTCGGCCAGTTCGGGCCCTACGCCAAGCGCGCGGGTTACGACTTCATGATCCAGGGGCTGGGTGGGCTGATGAGCCTGACCGGGCGTTCGGATGCCGAGGAGGGAGCCGGGCCGGTGAAGGTGGGCGTGGCGCTGACCGATATCCTCACGGGGCTGTATTCCTCCGTCGCCATCCTCGCTGCATTGACCGCGCGCGCTACGACCGGGCGTGGGCAGCACATCGACATGGCGCTGCTGGATGTGCAGGTGGCTTGCCTGGCGAACCAGGCGATGAACTACCTCACCACGGGTAACGCGCCTCGCCGGCTGGGCAATGCCCATCCCAACATCGTGCCGTATCAGGACTTCCCCACCGCGGATGGGGATTTCATCCTCACCGTTGGCAACGATGGGCAGTTCCGCAAGTTCTGCGAGGTCGCCGGCCACCGGGAGTGGGCCGACGACCCGCGTTTTTCTTCCAACAAGGCGCGAGTGGCGAATCGTGCCGAGCTGATCCCGCTGATCCGCCAGGCGACCGTGTTCAAGACGACGGCCGAGTGGG